>NZ_DASQNA010000026.1 GCF_035645195.1 Paenibacillus sp.
AAGGCGAATTGAGGCATATATTCACTTTTATAACCACGACCGGCCTCAGAGAAAGCTAAAAAAACTGACACCTGTAGAGTACAGGTGCCAGTTCTCAGCATAGGGTCTTATTTAACTGTCCACTAAAATGGGTCTTGACCAATACGCTCGGGGCTTCTCGTGGTGGTGGTGCTTTAAGCGGAACAACACTTATTTGTAGATTTATAACTTGGAACAACACTTAATTGTTTGGAACAAAACATTAATCTAAACAGTCACAATGCGGTTTGATCCGATCCCGAAATACCATGTTGAAGGAGATCTACGCACGTAATCGAGCCGAAGGAAAGCCGCATAAAGTAGCCTTAGTCGCATGTGCAAATAAGTTGGTCCTCTTGATCTTAAAAACGCAAATAGCTTTCCGTACTGTTTAATACTCAGCTAAGGGTTGGAATAACCTTCCACAAATGAATGATGGAATGGAGGGTTATCTGGCATGCCTACTTTTCACTAGACCATACGATTTGATTTCGTTATGTCGGTAATTTTGACAAGCTATTAGCTGGTATATTTTAATACCTGTCGACAATTCTCAATTATCACAGACTAACCTTATTTCTCGGCCTAAAAACATATACCGATACGTAATAAAGGGGTATCTTCTCTACGAAGATACCCCTTTATTTGAGCTCCTCTCCCTCCCCAAGTAGGAGCCAATTCAAATTGACTTTATATTCTTGGGACAAAGAAATTAACGTTTCAGCTGAAGGTTTACATAAGTTCTTTTCAATCTCACTTAGTCGACCTTGGGAAATATGTATTGTTGCTGAGAATTGTTGTTGGTTTAAATGATGCATCAATCGAATGTGCTTAACTCGCTCACCGATGCTATCCATATTGCCTCCAGGATGCAGAAAGGCCCCGACACATTACCTTCGAGGCCTTCATGCTGTAAAATGTTTTGTCGAACTTATTTCCCGACTCTAATGACAACTTCCCAACTCTATTGTCAATTTCCCGAGTCTAATGTCAATTTCCCAACTCTAATGTCACTGAACAACAAAATCCGTGTTTGCCTACTGTTCCCTTACTCCACCGTCACGCTCTTCGCCAGGTTGCGCGGCTTGTCGACGTCGTTGCCGCGCGCCACGGAGACGTGGTACGCGAGCAGCTGCAGCGGGATCGCGGACAGCGCCGGCGTCAGAAGCGGCAGCGTGCGCGGGATGTACAGCGTCTCGTCGGCTTCCTTCGCGATCTCGGTGTGGCCTTCGTTCGCGATGCCGAGCACCTTCGCGCCGCGCGCTTTCACTTCGACGATGTTGCTGAGCGTCTTCTCGAACAGCGCCTCCTGCGTCGCCAGCGCGATGACCGGCGTGCCTTCCGTGATCAGTGCCAGCGTGCCGTGCTTCAGTTCGCCCGCCGCGTACGCTTCAGAGTGGATATAAGAAATCTCTTTCAGCTTCAGCGAACCTTCGACGACGGCGGCGTAATCGAGGCCGCGGCCGATGAAGAACAAGTTTTCCGTCTGCTTGAACTGCTGCGCGACCTTCTTCATCAGGTCGGCTTTCCCCAGCAGCGCCTCGACCTGTTCCGGCAGCTTCTGCATGGCGTCCAGCGTCTCTTCGATGAACGAAGCCGGTACCGTTTCGAGCGTTTGCGCAATATAGAGGCCGAGCAGGTAGAACGCGATCAGCATCGTCGTGTACGCCTTCGTGGACGCGACCGCGATTTCCGGACCGGCCATCGTCAAGATGACATGGTCCGCTTCTCGCGCGACCGAGGAGCCGACGACGTTCGTAATCGCTAGCACGCGCGCGCCTTGGCGTTTCGCCTCGCGGAGCGCCGCGAGCGTGTCGGCCGTTTCGCCCGATTGCGAAACGACGATGACGAGCGTGTCGGATGTGATGATCGGGTCGCGGTAGCGATACTCAGACGCGACATCCGTCTCGACCGGGATGCGGGCGAGCTGCTCGATCACGCTCTTGCCGACGAGACCGGCATGCGACGCGGTGCCGCAAGCGACGATCTGAATGCGGCGAATCGAGCGAACGATGTCTTCCGTGAGACCGACGTCAGGCAGGACGACGCGGCTGCCGTCGATGCGCGGGCTCATCGTGTCGCGGTACGCGCGCGGCTGCTCGTTGATTTCCTTGAGCATGAAGTGCTCGTAGCCGCCCTTCTCGGCCGTCTCCAAATCCCACTCGACGCGGTACGCTTCGCGGGAAATTTCCCCGCCCTCAAGGTCCGTCAGCGTCACGCCGTCCTTCGTGAGGATCGCCATTTCGCCGTCGTTCAGAATATACACGTCGCGCGTATGCTCGAGAATGGCCGGAATGTCGGAAGCGATGAAGTTCTCGTTCTGGCCGAGACCGATAATGAGCGGGGAGTGCATCCGGACCGCAACGAGCTTATCCGGCTCCGCCTCCGCCAGCACGCCGAGACCGAACGCGCCGCGCATCCGCTTCACGGCCGCGCGCACGGCAGCCACGATATCCCCCTCGTACAGGTCGGAAATCAAATGCGCGATGACCTCCGTATCCGTATCGGACACGAATTTGTAGCCTTTCGCGATGAGCTCCTCTTTCAGCGGGATATAATTCTCGATGATGCCATTGTGAACGACGGAAATTTGTTGCTTCTCGTCCGTATGCGGGTGCGAGTTGACGTCGGACGGCTTGCCGTGCGTCGCCCAGCGCGTATGGCCGATCCCGGCGGAGCCGACGACCGGCTGCTCGCACAATTGCCCTTCCAATACGGCGAGGCGGCCTTTCGCCTTCCGAACGACGAGACCCCCGTCGCTATACACTGCAATGCCTGCGGAGTCGTACCCGCGGTACTCCAGCTTTTTCAACCCTTCGACCAAAATGCCCTGCGAATCCCGATGACCGATATATCCTACAATTCCACACATAGTGAATACCCCTCCGATTATTTAGGTAGGAGGCAGAAAGAGCGCACAAAGTCAGGGTCATGGCATGGCCAAAACCTTACAGAATTTTCTAGTCCTGTTTTTATGAAAATGTCGTCACTGCCTCTAGAAGCCGCAGAAAACTAACCGACCGCTCTCGGGCAAGTCGCCGTTCGTTACCTGCTCATCATCCGCCATATGGGATTCTTGTCGGAGAAGTCGCCTTCTCGTTTTGCCGTCCCATTCATCGGCCCTGGCGGCACTGCCGGGAGGTCCCCGCCGAATACAATTCTCGAACGCCTCCACCTCGTCAGCTTGGCCGTCGATCCCGCTTCCCGCATCAAGCCGCTTTCCGTTAGCCGCTTGACGCTGATCGTCCCGCATGTCGCCATGCGTCCGCTCCGCGCGATTCCCGCTCCAAGCTCTGGCGCTTGTAAAACCGATCGTGTCTACCCTCACTTTCCCTTCCAAAGTCATATACCTATCTTATGCATTTCCCCCGCCTATGGCAACTGCCTTTTTTCATGGTTTTTCATGGAAAAGGCGCAAAAGGACGCCCCCGGTCATCCCGGATGCGTCCCAACTTGCATTGCATTCGCTACTCCAGCCGTTGTCCTTTGCCCGATACGATTTTCAGCGTTCCGTTTTCCGGTTTGACCGTGTACTGCAGCTCGTAGTAGCTCAGCAGCGGCTCCCCGTCTTCAAGCTCCCACGCCTCGATGACCACGTCTAGCACGGCGGACTCCTCCGAGGCGGAGACGACGGTCATGTCCGTCACGTATGCGCCTGTCGTATACAAGTAACCCTCTCGGAACGACTCGTACGTCGTGCCGGTCTGCCACTCGCTGCCGAGCAGGCTGTACGCCGTCACGTAATCGCCGGAATTAATGCTCTCGTAGAAGAACGTCAGCAAATATTGGGCATCCTCCGCCACCAACTCTTCGGTGAACGCCGTTCCGCCGCTGTTGGCTCCGTTTGTGGCCGCGGCCAGCGCTTCGTCGGGATTGTCGCTCCAAGCCTCTAACATGTCGATCACTTGGTGGATCGGGATGCTGAACCCGATGTTGCCTTGGTCGTTCCCCGCGGAGTTAATCCCGATCACTTTGCCCGACGCTTCGAGCACCAGCGGTCCCCCGCTGTTCCCGTTCGTGATCGGCGCCGAAATTTGGTATACGTCCCTGTATTTAATGTTGTCGATGTCGAGATCCCGGTCGAGGCCGCTGATGATGCCGGTCGTCACCGTATTGTCGAAGCCCAGCGGGCTGCCGAACGCGACGACGGCGTCCCCGACTTCCGCTTCCTTGTCCAGCTCAAGCTGGAGCGGCTCCTCGCCGGCGAGGCCGTCGACCCGAATGAGCGCGACGTCCTTCTCCTCGTCGATGCCGATCACTTGGCCGGGCAGCAGGCTCGTGTCGCTGAGCTTCACCATGACGCTCTCCGCCCCCGCGACGACGTGCGCGTTCGTCACGACGTCTCCCAGATCGTTGTAGAGAAACCCGGAGCCTTGCCCGGAGCCGAAGGCGTACGACGCTTCGATGGAGACGACCCGCTGCTGGTGGGTGCGGATCATTTCCTTCAGATCGGGCGCGCCCTCGTCCTCTTCTCCGTCGGAGCCGCCCGCATCCTCCAGCGCCGGAGGTTTGCCGAGCTCGGATACGCCCGACGCCGCCGGCTTGCTCCAATATCCGTTCAGCACGAAGGAAGCCGTTCCGCCCGCGAGTAAAATCGCCAAGGAGATCACGATCGTTGCCGCTAGTTTCATGTTGCGCCGCTCTCCTTCCTTAGTGCACGATCCATTCCGCGCTCGTTACGTTCACGGAATCCATCATGCCGTCGTGGTCGTAATACACGTAGAACGTGCCCGTTTCGCCGACGCCCAAATATTCGGTATCCACGTATAACGAATCTGAGTACAGCACGTCGCCCCATCCGTCCAAAATGTCATAATACAGCATAACGGAGCTGATCGGCCTCGTCGCGATGTTGCGAATTTCGCCTTCGATGTTGAAATAGCCGTATTCGTCCGGATACGCGTAGATCGACACGAGCTCCACCGCTTCCGTCCGGTTGCGGAGATCTTCCTGCGATGCGGCCTTCATCGCCGATTCCAAACGTTCCCGCTCGGCTTCCTCGAAAGCAGTTTGCTCCGCTTCTACCCGCTCCTTAAGCTCTTCGAGCTTATCGGCGTCCTTGGCGTGAACCAGCGCTTCGTTGATCGTCGAGAGCGCCTCGGCGAAATTTTTGTCGGCCAGCGCCTCGGACGCCTGCTTGTGGGCGACGTCGACGATCTTGTCCGCAATTTCCTTGGACGCCGCCTTCGCTTCTTCGCTGTCGTACGGCTTCAGCAGCTTCAAATACGGCGTCAGCTGCGCGAGCGTCGCCGCCTCCGGGTATTCGTTCTTCACCTGTGTCAGCACGATCGTCTCTTCCTGGCGGTCCGCCTTGGCCGACAGCAGCGCGTACACCGCGCCGCTCCGATCCTCGAGCTGATCCTTCACCGTCTCGATTCGCTGCTTCGCCTCGTCGTATTCCTTCGCTTCCAGATCGTCGGTCGTGCCGGCGATTTTATCGTCCAGCAGCATTGTATCGAGCAGCACTTGGCGGTCGTTCTTCAGCAGCGCGTGGCCGGGTCGCTTCTCCAGCGCGGCGTCGATGCGATCGAGCGCTCCTCTCCAATCGCCTTCCAGCGCGAGCCGCTCCGCCTCCGTATGGAGCCGATCGACCTCCATGTTCACGAACGTCTGATACGCGAAGACGCCGGCCACCGACGCCGCGGACAGCAGCGTGCAAAGCAGCGGCAGCAGCCAGTACACGGCTCGGCTCTTGGGCTTGCCCGGCGGCGCCTTCACGGCGGCGGCGGATGGCGGCACGGCGGCCGCTCGGGCGTCCCCCTTCGCGCTCGACGCAATCGGCGGCGCCGGCACAGCCGCTCCCGGCTCGGCAGACGCAGCCACCTCCGCCTCCGCCTCCGCGGCGAATGCGGGGAACGCGCTCGGCTCCCCGGCGACGTCCCGCTCCGTCCCTTGAGCGTTATCCGGCCCGGGTTCCGGGCGATATACGGCTTTCCCGCAATGGGTGCAAAACTTGCTGTCCGGCGGCAGCGCCGTCCCGCAATGTATACAATACATCCCTAAGTCTCCTTTAAACTGATCGTCAAAACTGACCATCGATTAAAAAACCAACCCCGACCTATTCGACAGTTTTCGCCAAACTCCTGCCTGCGCCGCCCAACTCGATCCGCCGCCGCCGGTAAACGCCGCGCGGCCCGAAGCGATTTCGCCGACATGCTCGACCTAAATAAAACGGCCCCGCACCGAAAGGTGCAGAGCCGCTGCCTTCCAAACCGATTACTGCGCGCCGCCCAATTCCGCGCGGACGACGTCGGCGATGCGCTCGACATGCGCTTCGATATCCGCCTTGTCCGGCCCCTCGGCCATCACGCGCACAAGCTGCTCCGTGCCCGACGGGCGAACGAGCACGCGCCCGTTCTCCCCGAGCGCCGCTTCCGCCTTGCGGATCGCCGCCGCGACCGCCGGGTTATCCTTCAGGCCGGCTTTGTCGAACACGCGCACGTTCACGAGCACCTGCGGGAACTTCTGCATCACCCGCTTCAGCTCGCCGAGCGTGCGGCCCGATTCGACGACGGTCGCCATCAGCTGCAATCCCGTCAGAATGCCGTCGCCCGTCGTGTTGTAATCGAGGAAAATGACATGCCCCGACTGTTCGCCCCCGAGGTTGTACCCGCCGCGGCGCATCTCCTCCATCACGTAACGGTCGCCGACCGCCGTCTTCGCCGTTTGCAGCCCGAGCTCGCGCGCCGCTTTGAAGAAGCCGAGGTTGCTCATGACCGTCGTCACGACCGTGTCGTGCTTAAGCTTGCCCGCCCGGCGCATCGCGTCGCCGCAAATGGCCAGAATGTAATCGCCGTCCACCTCTTCGCCGTTCTCGTCCACCGCGATCAGCCGGTCGGCGTCGCCGTCGAACGACAACCCCAGGAACGCGCCATGCTCCAGCGTCGCCGCGCGGATCGTCTCCGTATGCGTCGACCCGACGTCCGCGTTGATGTTGAGGCCGTTCGGCTCGGCGCCGACGGCGATCACTTCCGCGCCCAATTCGCGGAAAATGCGCGGCGCCAGCTCGTAAGCGGCTCCGTGCGCGCAGTCCAACACGATCTTCTTACCGTCGAAGCGAACCGGCGTCACCGAGCGCACATACTCGGCGTACAGCCACTTCGCGTCGTCGTCGTCGCGGACGGTGCCGAGCGCGGCGCCGATCGGGCGCGGCAGCTCGTCGACCGCCGCGTCCATCAGCTCCTCGATTTCGTACTCCGTCTCGTCGCTCAGCTTAAAACCGTCGCCGCCGAAAAACTTGATCCCGTTGTCCTCGACCGGGTTATGCGACGCCGAAATCATAACGCCCGCGTCCGCCCCGAGCTTGCGGGTCAAATAAGCGACCGCCGGCGTCGTCACGACGCCGATGCGCACGACGTTCGCCCCGATGGACGTCAGGCCCGCGACGAGCGCCGCCTCCAGCATCGGCCCGGATACGCGCGTATCCCGCCCGATCACGACCGTCGGCTGCTTGCCGGACGCCGCCCCTCTCGTCAACACATAGCCGCCGCAGCGGCCGATCTTATACGCCAGCTCCGGCGTCAATCCTTCGTTCGCGACACCGCGGACGCCGTCCGTTCCGAAATACTTCCCCATCTTTCTCTGTCTCTCCTTCTCGTCGTTCTCTAAGCTGCGTTTGTCACGCAACGTTATCTTTTCAATCTACTTCCATTAAACGCAGGCACTCGCCTATTGGTGCACCGGAATCGCCGGCTATTCCGCTTCAGGCTCCGACGGCGCCGCCGGCTCCTCTCCGGGACCGACGGCGTCGCCGCCCTCTACGGAGCCGTCGTCCAGAGGCGCGGCAGGGTCCGCCGACGCGGCGTCGCTCTTCGGCGCAACTTCCACGCGAACGATCGATGACGCGCCGTCCGCCGTTTCGACGAACGACGGCAAGCTGTAGTCGATCGGCAGCTCGTACATCCCCGGCGCCAAATTGCTCACGTCGACGATCGCTCGGACGTCCCGGGGCGACAATTTCTCGATAACGCCGGGAGCGCCCTCAACCGGGACGTCCAGCTCTCCGGCCGTCGGGTCGACGATGCGGTACTCGTAATTCGCGCTGCCGCCGTTCAGCGTCACCGGAACGCCGGGCAGCGTCTGGACGACGGCCGGCACGACCGTCACCTTCGCCGTCACCTTCGCCGGCTCGACGCGCTCCACACCTTGCTTCGGCGCGATATCGAATTCGAACGTCGTCGTCTCCGTCAGCTGCGACAGATCGATCCGCAGCCCGTCGTAAAACTCGAGCGAGTTAAGGAACGCCTGCGGCGCGAATACGGTCACTTCCGAAGCGCTCTGCTCGAACGAAGCGACGGCGTAGCCGGCCGGCGTGTTCCCGACGAGCGCGATCTGCAGCGGCATCGTCTTGAACGGGCTCGTGATCGGCACCTCGACGTCGACGACCGCAGGCGTCACGGCCACGTCCAGCTCTTGCCCGTCCTGATCGATCGCGACGAGCTTCACCTGCTGCTTCACGGAAGCGGTCGCGCCGGCGATATCGATCGTGCCGACGACGCCCGCCACCCGATCCGCTTCGCTGCTGATCACGGTCACGTTCACTCGGTTCGGCTGCGCGATCGCTTCGCCCGCCGTATAACCGTCGGCCGGCGAGCCGACTGTCTGGATCGACACGGGCACTTCCTTCCGTTCCTTCTCGTCGATGGTCACCGTCACGTTCGGCGGATCGAGCACGACTTGGACATTGTTCGGGAATCCTTCGGGCGTCAGCGACACCTGATGTTCGCCCGCCGCGATGTCCGTCAAATTCAGCACGACGCGATAATCGTTAATGTCGACGCGCCGCAGCGCGGACGCCGTGCCGACGACGGTTAACGACACCCTCGCAGGCTCGTACGACAGCAGCGTATATCGCTCCTCGTCCAGCCCCACGACCTGCACGCCCACGTTCGTATACGTTTGCGAAACGGTCGTCGGCTGCGTCGGCCCCGAGGAGTTTTGCAAATCGAGCCGCACGATGACCCACAGCAGGATGCCGACCACGACGGCCACGACGCGGATGACGTTGTTATGCCGCAACCAATTATCCATGAGGCCGCTCCCCCTTCTTCCGCAGGAAGAACGAACGGTCCTTCGTTTTCTTCTTCATCTTCGGATTCAGCTCCTCATGGAGCTTGGCGATGAGCGACTCTTCCTTGATGTCACGAACCATCTGCCCGTGAATCGCCAGCGAAATTTGCCCCGTCTCCTCGGAGACGATGACGACGATCGCGTCCGACGCCTCGCTCATCCCGATCGCCGCCCGATGGCGGGTGCCCAGTTCCTTGCTGATGAACGGGTTTTCCGACAACGGCAAATAACAGCCGGCCGCCATAATTTGACCGCCGCGGATGATGACGGCCCCGTCGTGCAAAGGAGTGTTCGGGATGAAAATGTTGACGAGCAGCTCGGTGCTGATGGACGACTCGAGCTGAATGCCGGACTCGATATATTCGGACAACCCCGTCTCCCGCTCGAATACGATCAGCGCCCCGATGCGCCGCCCCGACAGCAAATGCAGCGCCGCGATCACTTGATTGATGCGTTCGTTCACCGTATGATCTTCGTCGTTCGTGCCGACCGTGAATATTTTCCCTCGGCCGAGCTGTTCGAGCGCCCGCCGCAGCTCCGGCTGGAAGATGATGAACACCGCGACGACGCTCCACGTGAACAGCTGGTTCATCAGCCACTGCAGCGTGTGAAGCTCGAAAATATAACTGACCGCCCAGACGGCGATCAGCACGACGATCCCTTTGAGCAGCTGTACCGCGCGCGTGCCGCGGACCAGCAGTATCAATTTATATATGATGTAACTGACAATGGTGATGTCTACGATTTCCTTCAGCGTAGTCGACCATGTCCATTCTGGTACAATGTCCACCGGTCCGTCCCCCCGACGCCACGTATGCCTCTTTTCCGGTTCCCCGGTCTGTACAAGTCATTTGGAAATATCATATCACAAATAGGGACGCGCTCCTAACAAAACAAAAAAATCCCTCCGTTTCCGAAGGGATTCCCAATCTGCGTTACGTTTGGGGAGCCGGCAGCATCGCGCCGAACCACTCGCCCAGTTTATACCAAATGTAATCGAGCGCCCGATCCACTTCCGTGATGCGGCCGGAAATATGCGACGCGGACGCCAGCGCGACGTTGCCGTCGATGACGGTCAGGTTGCCTTCCAGCTCGCCGTCGACCTGCACCGTGCCGTTCTCCACGATCAAGTCGCCCCGCACCGTCGCGTCGGGCGGCACGATGACGCGTCCTTCCTCGATGATGATGTTGCCTTCCAGATCGTCTCCCCGCACTGCGAGCTGCGTGCCTTGATTCCAGAGCGACAGGAAGCTGCTGATCATCACGAACAAAAACGCGGCGGCGGCCGTCGCGGCCGGATGTCGGCGGATCCAGCGCGACCAGCTGCGGCTCGAGCGCTCCGGCGGCAGCGACGCCATGATCGACGCCGTCAGCCCGGATGGCGCGCGAGGCTTCTCCAGCACGCGGGCCAGCGCCTCGACCTGTTCATACTGTCTCAGCAGCGCCGAGCAGTCGGAGCAGTCGTGGAGATGCTGCTTCAGCGCCAGCGCCCGTTCCGCCTCGAGATCGTCGTCCAAATACTCGTGAATCAAAGGGAGGGCTTCTTTACAGTCCATGGCGGGCACCTCCTTTCCCCTTCCGTGAAAAATACGTTCTGCATATACGATACGTACGAGTCCGCTCGATGTTTCATTTTTCCGTTCACGTCAAATCTTCGCCTTCCAACTTTTTGCGCAAAAACTCGCGTCCGCGGTGCACGCGCGTTTTGACGGTCGTCACAGGCATATCGAGCACGTCTCCGATTTCTTGGAGCGACATGTCGTGCAAGTATTTCAGGACGACGACGGATTTATATTTCTTCGGCAGCGACTCGATGGCGTCGCGGATGCGGCGCTGCGTCTCGGACAGCAGTATTTTCCCTTCGGGGGTCGGCTCCTCGCTCGCGAGCATGGCGTGCCAGTCGGTCCCCTCCCCATCCCCGCCGACGTCCGCGTCCAGCGAATACGTCGACGTCCTCCGCTTGCGCAGCCGGTCGATGGATAAGTTCGTCCCGATCCGGTAAATCCAGGTCGAAAACTTCATCTCTTCGTCGTATCGGTCCAAGCTCCGGTAGACGCGGAGGAACGTCTCTTGCACGACGTCCTCCGCTTCCTGCCGGTTTCCCAGCATCCGAAACGCGAGATGGTAAATTTTATCTTTGTAGAGTTCAACCAAGTCCGCGAACGCGCCCCGGTCGCCGGCTTTGGCAAGCCTCGCGAGCCGCGTTTCGATCGAGTGCATATCCATGCGTCAGGGTATGTCTCCTTAGCCCGTATTCCGGAGCCCCGCGGCAATGCCGTTGATCGTGAGCAACACTTCCCTAAGCAGCTCGGCATCGTCCTCGTTGCGGTCCCGTTTGTCCCGAAGCTCGCGCAGCAGGCGAACCTGCAAGTAGCTGAGGGGATCGACGTACGGATTCCGCAGCCGGATCGACTCTTGAATGATCGGCACGTTATCGAGAATCTCTTCTTGTCCCGTAATTTGCAAAATCAAATCCGACGTCAGCTTATACTCGTTCTCGATTTCCGTGAAAATGCGCTCGCGTACCGTATCGTCCTTGATCATGCCGGCGTATTCGCGGGAGATCAGCAGGTCTGCTTTCGCCAGCGCCATCTGCAGGTTGTCGATGAGGCCTTTGAAGAACGACCATTTCGCATACATCTCCTGCAGAATCGGCATCCGGTCCGGTCCGGCGTCGAGGAACGACTTGAGGCCCGTGCCCGCGCCGTACCACGCCGGGAACAAGTACCGGCTTTGCGTCCACGCGAACACCCAAGGGATGGCGCGCAAATCTTCGAACCGGTCGCTGTTCTTCCGCTTGGACGGACGAGAGCCGATGTTGAGCTCGCCGATTTCCGGCAGCGGCGTCGACTCGCGGAAGAACTTCAAGAAGTCCGGATCCCGGAAGACAAGGTCCTGATACTTCCGCTGCGCCACTTCCGACATCGACCTCATGTATGTTTCATACGTATGCTCTTCGAGCGTGCTTTGCGGGTTGCGCGCCGCGACGGCCGCCGTCAGCAACGCCGACGCCGCCTGCTCGAGGCTCCGGTACGCGATGCCCTGCAGCGAATACCGCGAGGAGAGCACCTCGCCCTGCTCGGTGATTTTGATGCCGCCTCCGAGCGTATGCGGCGGCTGAGCGAGGATGCTGCGGTTGAGCGGCATCCCGCCTCGTCCGAGCGCCCCGCCTCGGCCGTGGAAAAACTTCAGCTTCACGCCGTGCTCGTTCGCCGCGTCCGTGATCGACTGCAGCGCCACCCGCAGCTCCCAGTTGGCGGTCAGCACGCCGCCGTCCTTGTTGCTGTCGGAATAGCCGAGCATAATTTCCTGAATGCCGTCCAGCGCGTCGATGCTCTGGCGATACGTCGGCACCTTGAACAGCGCGCGCATGATGTCAGGCGCCGCGTGCAAGTCTTCGATCGTTTCGAACAGCGGCACCGACTGGAACGACGCATGCACCGTGCCGTCCGGACGCTTCGTGAAGAGGCCGGCTTCCTTCCCGAGCACCAACACCTCGAGAATGTCGCTCGCGCCCTGCGTCATCGAGATCAGGTAGGTTCGCACCGCGCGCGGACCGAATTCCTCTTGCGCGCGCCGAATCGTGCGCACGACGTCCAAGCATTCCTGCGTGCCTTCGGAATAATTGTAGTATTCCGACGTGAGCGGGCGCGGGTCTTCCAGCAGCTTGATGAGCAGTTCGACCTTCGCTTCCTCCGACAACGACGCATAGTCGTCGACGATCCCCAATTTCGCCAAAATCTCTTGCATCGCCGATTCGTGCTCTTTGCTGTGCTGGCGCACATCGAGAGCGGCCAAATGGAAGCCGAACAATTCGACCTGACGAATGAGCTTCGCGACGTACGTATCCGCCGACACATCGGCGTAATGGCCGCGCAGGCTGCGCTCGATGATATGCAGGTCCGCGAGGAATGCTTCCGGCGACTCGTACTTGCCCTGCGCCTTCTGTACGCCGCGGCGCGTGTTCTGGATGCGCTGAATCATGTACGTCAGCTTCACCCGGTACGGCTCGGCTTCGTTCCGCCAAATGCCCTCGGAAGCGGAGCCCATCTCCGCGCGATCTTTCTCGATCGACTTCACCAGCTCGTCCGACACGGTCACCAGCGTCGAGCTGAAGCTGAGCAATCGGATGCCTTCCTTCAGCGCTTCTTCGTATTTCCGCAGCGCCTGCTGGCGGTGCAGCAACAGCGTCTCCCACGTCACGTTCGCCCGAACGGACGGATTACCGTCGCGGTCGCCGCCGATCCAGGAACCGAAGCGGAGGAACGTCGGGACGTGCCATTTCGCGCCCGGGTAATATTTGTTGAGGCAGCGCTCCATCTCCTCGTACACTTCCGGAATGACGTCGAACAGCGTCTCGTCGAAGTAGTACAGGCCGTTGCGCACCTCGTCGATGACGGTCGGCTTCCGGTCGCGCAGCTCGTTCGTCTGCCACAGCGTCAGCACTTCGCTGAGCAGTTTCTCGCGAAGCCGTTCGCGCTCGCGATGCGTCAGCGTCGGATTGTCGAGCTGCATCATTTCGTCGGCGATCCGCTTATGGATGTCGAGGATCGCGCGGCGCATCGCTTCCGTCGGGTGCGCCGTCATAACGAGCTCCAGCGAAATGCCCTGCAAAATATCTTGGATGTCTTCCGCGTCCACGCCGCGCCCCTTCAGCTCGGATACGATGCTCTCGATCGAGCCCGGCTGCGCGACTTCCCCGGAAGAACGCTCGTAATCGCGTTTGCGGCGGATGCGGTGGTTTTGCTCCGCGATGTTTACCAATTGGAAGTACACCGCGAAGGCGCGAATTACGCTGCGCCGTACTTGCGGATCGAGCGTAGCGATGATCGATTTGAACTCCTCGTAAATCTCGGGAATATAGCTGGCGCGCAGCGTTTTACTCATTTCCCGGATTCGTTCTACGATCCCCAATAGTTCGTTGCCGCCTTGATGGACAAGCACCTCGCCGAGAATGTTCCCCAGAAAGCGAACGTCTCTCCGAAGCAACTGATGGCTCGAAAGCGGCGCGGCTTGGGCGGCTGTCGTTTCCGTCATGGTCTCTTCTCACCCCGTTGAATGTGGCCTGAAAGCCACGATGTCATCTCTTTATTGTACTAAAATTCCAACGATAAATCTCGGATTTTTTGCAAAAAGTTTATCCAATTTCATCTATCTAGCCTGTTCGGAGATGCCGAACGCCGGTCAATGCGGCGAAACCAAGTGCAGCCGGTGAGAGCGCGACAATTCCTCGAGCATTTTCACCCCGGCTACGCTGTTGCCCGCCGCGTCGATCGCCGGACCGAACAACCCGAAACCGTATCGGTTCGGGGAGAACGCGACGATCCCGCCGCTGACCCCGCTTTTCGCAGGAAGGCCTACTTTCAGGAAAAACTCGCCCGAGTGGTTATACATGCCGGACGTAATCATGATCGTCGTCACGATCTGCGCAATTTCGGGCGTAACGATCTCTTTCGTGCTGCACGTGCCGTCCGTTTGCGACTCGACGCATTTGCCCCACAGCGCGAAGAACAGCCCGATTTTCGCGAGATCGACGCAGTCGACCTCCAGGGAGCATGCCTTGAAATACAGATCAAGCGTCTTCTCGACGTCGACGTCCGAGTCGATGATGCCGGTGCTCTTCATGAAGTACGCCAGCGCGCGGTTGCGATCGCCCGTCCGACGCTCCGACTCGTAGACCTTCTCATTGAAGCGGATGCTGGATCGTCCGGTTATGCGCGATACGGTGTCGCATAGATGCTGCAGCCGCGCATCGACGCTTCCGCCGCCCGACAGCAGCGAAGCGATGACGATCGCGCCCGCGTTAATCATCGGGTTCAGCGGCTTCTTGTGATCGAGCGTCTCCAGCTTCACGATCGAGTTGAACGGATCGACGCTCGGCTCCATGCCGACCTTCGAGAACACGCGCTCCGGCCCGCAGTCGTTCAACGCGACCATGAGCGTAATAATTTTGGAGATGCTCTGCAGCGTGAACGACGTGTCGGCGTCGCCCGCTTTCAAGATGGAGCCGTCCGCCCCCGCCGCCGCAATGCCGAGGGCATGGGGGTTCGCATACGCCAGCTCCGGGATGTAGGCGGCTACCGCGCCCTGCTTGGTGTACGGTCGGTAGTCGCGGATGAGCCGCTCCAGCGTCTCCTGACCGATTTCGTTCGGGATCGTCTGCACTAAGGTTCCTCCTCCGGAACAACATCACTGATCTTAGTGTATCCCTGCGCGGTTCCCAAAACAACTACATGCTGCACCGCGGAACGCAAAGAAAAACCCCTGCGCTACCGCAGAGGTTTGTGTGTATATGTATGGAGCGGGTGATGGGAATCGAACCCACGCTATCAGCTTGGAAGGCTGAAGTTCTACCATTGAACTACACCCGCAACGATCGGGACGACACGATTCGAACATGCGACCCCCTGGTCCCAAACCAGGTGCTCTACCAAGCTGAGCTACGTCCCGTTACGTATTCGATTGAAAAATGGCGTGCCCTGAGAGATTCGAACTCCCGACCTTTTGATTCGTAGTCAAACGCTCTATCCGGCTGAGCTAAGGGCACAAGAATAATTGGAGCGGACGATGGGATTCGAACCCACGACCCTCGCCTTGGCAAGGCGATGCTCTACCACTGAGCCACGTCCGCGTGAAAGCAAGATCTATTATATCAGGTATCCGTTCACGTTGCAAGTGTTAATTTCAAACTTGCGACGGAACGGAGTCGATGCGCGTAGAGGGACTTGAACCCCCACGGTCTCCCGCCAGATCCTAAGTCTGGTGCGTCTGCCAATTCCGCCATACGCGCTCGGGTTAAGAAACAAACTGAGCCATGAAGGACTCGAACCTTCGACACCCTGATTAAAAGTCAGGTGCTCTACCAACTGAGCTAATGGCTCGCAATAAGAGCTGGGGATCCAGGATTCGAACCTGGGCATGACGGAGTCAAAGTCCGTTGCCTTACCGCTTGGCTAATCCCCATCAAGAACGTGGTGCCGCCGAGAGGACTTGAACCCCCAACCTACTGATTACAAGTCAGTTGCTCTACCAATTGAGCTACAGCGGCTCTCTTCCCTCAGGCTTTGCTCAGCAGTGGTGGGCGCTGACGGGATCGAACCGCCGACCCTCTGCTTGTAAGGCAGATGCTCTCCCAGCTGAGCTAAGCGCCCTTATAGTATGATCAAGCGATGCTTGTCTTATACATAAATGGTGACCCGTAGGGGATTCGAACCCCTGTTACCTCCGTGAAAGGGAGGTGTCTTAACCCCTTGACCAACGGGCCTCGCGCAAAGAAGATGGAGCTCCCAACCGGGATCGAACCGGTGACCTCATCCTTACCATGGATGCACTCTACCTACTGAGCTATGGGAGCAAGATGGCTCCCCGAACAGGACTCGAACCTGTGACAACTCGATTAACAGTCGAGTGCTCTACCAACTGAGCTATCGGGGAACGGTTAGGCTTGGCGACGTCCTACTCTCCCGGGACCCTGCGGTCCAAGTACCATCGGCGCTGGAAGGCTTACCGGTCGTGTTCGGGATGGGTACGCGTGGTTCCCTTCCGCCATTATCACCAAACCTATATAGTTCAGGGCTTTGCTCCCTGAAAACTGGATGCGAAACTGAGATATTCATCCGAATATAATGGATAAGTCCTCGACCGATTAGTATTCGTCAGCTGCACGCATTGCTGCGCTTCCACCTCGAACCTATCAACCTTGTCGTCTACAAGGGGTCTTCAAGCAGGGAAATCTCATCTTGAGGGGGGCTTCACGCTTAGATGCTTTCAGCGCTTATCCCGTCCGTACTTGGCTACCCAGCGATGCTCCTGGCGGAACAACTGGTACACCAGCGGTACGTCCATCCCGGTCC
>NZ_DASQNA010000027.1 GCF_035645195.1 Paenibacillus sp.
GCTTGAAGACCCCATGTAGACGACATGGTTGATAGGTTCGAGGTGGAAGCGCAGCAATGCGTGGAGCTGACGAATACTAATCGGTCGAGGACTTATCCAAAACGATGTTCGTTCGATTCGCATCCAGTTTTCAGGGAGCAACAAACTCTCTGCATAACACATGCTGATGTAGCTCAGCTGGTAGAGCAACGCATTCGTAATGCGTAGGTCGGGGGTTCGAATCCCTTCATCAGCATTTCATCCGGTTTGGTGGTAATGGCGGAAGGGAACCACGCGTACCCATCCCGAACACGAACGTTAAGCCTTCCAGCGCCGATGGTACTTGGACCGCAGGGTCCCGGGAGAGTAGGACGCCGCCAAGCCGACAAGAACGCCTCGATCGCACCCGCGATCGGGGCGTTTTTTTTTACATCGGCACGCAGTTTCGAGTGTTCCGTATGTTTGTTAGCAAATAGCGGTTTCTTGTTAAGATTTTTGAACAACAATGATCAACCCTTTAACAAACCCTTGCCAACTGGGTGTACTGAAAAGGAATTTGTTCGAAGAAGGAAACAAAGATGTAAAATCTAAGAACAAAATCGGACAGCTAGAAAACCGGATAGGAGGGTCAACGGGATCAAGCGGACGGAATCGGGTTGCAAGAAGCTACTCCCATGGACGCCCGGGTTGTGGTATGGTAATAAGAACGGTTTCAAAAGCGAAAGGGGAAAACGAAAGATGACGAACGCGGAAATCGTCACGTTCGGCGAAACGATGGCGTTAATGATGCCGCAGCACGGCAAAGGAATCGAATTTTCCAAGACGTTCGAAGGATCGTTCGGCGGGGCCGAGAGCAACGTCGCGATCGGCCTTGCCCGGCTCGGCGTACAAGCGGGCTGGTTCGGCCGGCTCGGCAACGATCCGCTGGGACGCATGATTTTGAAAAACATTCGCGGCGAAGGGGTGGACGTGTCCCGCGCGAAGCTCTCCGACGGCGAGCCGACCGGTTTGATGCTGCGCGACATCACCTGGGGCCGTTCGTCGGTGTATTATTACCGGAAGCTGTCTGCAGCCAGCGCGACGACGCCCGAGCACCTTGACGAAGAATATATTAAGCAGGCGCGCATTCTTCATATTACGGGCATCACGCCCGCGCTCAGCGCTTCCTGCCGCGAGACGGTGTTCGCCGCCGTCGACATCGCGAAGAAGCACGGCGTTAAAATCAGCTTTGATCCGAATTTGCGGCTGAAGCTGTGGACGCTCGAGGAGGCGGCGCCCGTACTGCAGCAGCTGGCGGAGCAAGCCGACTATTTCCTGCCAGGATACGACGAGCTGCAGCTGCTGTACGGGACGGACGATACCGATATAATCGTCGCGCGACTGCGCGAGCTGAAGGCGGTGTCGATCGTCAAAGGCGTCGGCAGCGAAACGTGGGTCGTCGAGCCGGATCGAATCGGGCGCATTCCGTTCTTCCCGGTGAAGCAGGTCGTCGACACGGTGGGCGCCGGGGACGGCTTCTGCGCGGGCTTCCTTGCCGGCGTCGCGCGCGGGCAAAGCCTCGACGAAGCGGTCCGTCTCGGCAGCCTCGTCGGCGCGCTCGTCGTCCAGGGAGCCGGCGACTGGGAGAGCCTCCCGCCGCTGTCGATGGTCGAAGCCGAGCTGGGCTTGCGCAAGCATGTCGAACGGTGACCGTTTAATAAGATTCTGTTGATTCGGCTTCCGCCGGCCAATCCGCCGGCGGTTTTTTCCGTTTGCGGAATACGAGGAGCAGCAGCGCGGGCAGCGCGAGCTGGAACGCCATCGCTGCCGGGGTAAACCAACGGTCGTAAGCGAAAAGTTGCATCGCGTTCTGGAACAAGGTCACAGCGCAGACGGCGGCGGCGACGCAGACGATCGCCGTCAGCATCGGGAGGCGCAGCTTCGGCAGGATGCGCGCGACCCCGTTGGCGGCGATGTACAGGCCGAAACTGGTCTTCACCATCATCGCCGGCAGCCAAACGCCGACCATCGGCAGGTCGAGCCGGTCGAGGAAGTCGGTGAGCCGCACCTTCCGAATCATCATGTAGTTCGGGTACAGCGTTCGCACCGGAAGCTCAATGCCCATCGACAGCACGACCGTGATCGTCAGAACCAGCAGCAAAAACCAGCCGAGCATGAACGAGTAGATGGAGTACCGCATCGTCCAGGAACGATAGGTGGCGATCATGAAGATGCCGATCGCTTCACCTGCGTACGAAATTAAATGGGAGCTGCCCTTCCAGACGTCCCGCGGGGAATGCTGAAATACGGGCAGCAGGTTCTCGAACACGAGCGCTGAGCTTAAAAAGATCGGCAAGCAGAGAATCAGTAAGATGAGCATCGGCTGCCAAAGCTGGCTCATGCGGGCGACGACGATTTTGCCGTGCCTCGCTATAGCATAGATGCAAATAGCCAACAGGCTCGTGATGACGGGAATCGGCGTCACCGGCAGCAGGGTAATTTTTACGAAATCGGAAGTGGCGCGGACGTCCCTCAACAGAATGCCGAGAAAAAACAAAGTATAGCCCCCGACCAACAATCGTCCGAACCGGGGGGAGGCGGCGATCAGCCCGTCGAACAAATCCCTCCTCGGAAATCGCGACGCGAGGATGGAATATAACACGATTACCGCCAGCCCATACGCCCCGGAGATCGCAAAACCGATCCAAAAATCGCTTCGCAGGTCGCGAATGACGAGGCTTGGCTTGCTGATCAAGGTCGAATCGAGGACGAACGCGCAGCCGATCAAGAGCACTTGCGATCGGGATAATCGATTGGTCATGGCACGAGCTCCTTTTCCGGAATGCCGACCGGGTACGTAACCGTCCCGGGATGCTGATATTCGAGTCGGGAGTGGAACGATAAATCGGCGCGGCCATACACAGAGCGCCACTCCGGCTTTACCCGCTGCCAATAACGGGGGTAGTGCTGATAAAGAAATTCCCCCAACCCGGCGGGGTCGACGCCGTGCCGCTGCGTTTCGGCGAACGCCTCTCGTACGACGCGCTCGATATGGAGGTTCACCGCCCGCTCGAGCCCCGCGATCGTCTCGGCGGATTCCGAAGCGCGGAAATTCGAATTGTTCTCCATGATTTGAAGCTTTCCTTCGATCACGAAACGGAAGGACGGCGCCGCGCTTCCGGGAGAAGCGGAGATGCGGACGTCGTAGTTGCTCGCTTGGAGAGAAATAAATCCTTCGCCGGACGGCGCCTTCACCGTGATCACCGGAAGCTTGGCTTGGTTCAGGGCCAACAGCATCCCTTGGGCGAGGCTGTCCTTCAGGACCGTCTCCAGTTTGTCGCCCTTAAATAAGGCGACGCCTTTCAACATGGCAATTTTCGGCGCGTCCGGGTTGTCCGCCTGCGTCGCTTTCACCGCGGCCAAGTAAGGCAAATACGGATCGATGCCCTCGGAAAGGATCGCATCGACGAAATCTTCGATCGTGCGGGCACGTTTGTAAGTCATGCCTGCGATTTCGCGCAGCAGCTCGGCCGGCATTTTCTCCAAAGAAGAATCTACCTTGAACAGCTTGTGCGCCTCGCCTTCCGTGACGAACACATACGCCGACATTCGGTTTTGCGGAATGCGTCCCAATATATCCATCACGTCGGAGGTGCCCGCTTTCGCTGCCTCTTCGCCTAGAATCAACACTCGTCGGTGCGAAAAATTCAAGATGCGCGATAGCGAGGCTTGCTGCTCCGCGTTCGCTTCCCTGCCGGTGCGGCCGACGGCCGAGGCGGTATGCCACGGCTTTTGGCCCGACGTACCGCCGCCGCCTCCGCCGGAGCCGGCCCCGCCCATCTGGCCGGGGAGCGGAAATTGAATCGTGATTTGGTACTTATCGTCCTTGCGGTCGACCGCGGTCGCCGAGACAAACACGACGTCGTTGATTTCTCTGCGATCCCAACAGCCCGATAGCGCGGCAAGGAGCGGCAGCAGAGCGATGATCAGCAACTTTCGACGCATGGACTTCCTCCTCGGAGTTGGTCTTAGAAACGGCGGCGGCGACCTTGCTCAGCGACCGTCGGCCTGCGCCGCATCCGGAACCACGGCGCACGCATCAGGATGTCCTTCAGCTCGGCGGGGCGCAGAGGCGCGATGCCGCTCATGTAAGGGACGCCGAACGACGATAAACTGCACAAGTGCGTGGCGATCAGAAGCGTACCGACGATCATGCCGTACAACCCGAACATGCCCGCCAAAATCATGAGCGGGAAGCGGAGCAGACGAATCGCGATGCCGAAGTTGAAGCGAGGCACCGTGAACGAGGCGATGCCGGTCATGGATACGACGATGACCATCGGCGCGGAGACGATGCCGGCCTGCACCGCCGCTTGTCCGATGACGAGGGCGCCGAGAATGGATACCGCTTGGCCGACCGTCTTCGGCAGCCGGATGCCCGCTTCCCGGAGCGCTTCGAACGATACCTCCATGATGAGCGCCTCGATCAGCGCGGGGAACGGGATCGCTTCCCGCGCGGCCGCGATGCTGAGCAGGAGGCTTGTCGGAAGCAAATCGTGATGGAACGTTATCGTCGCCACGTAGATCGCGGGCAGGAACAATGCCAGGAACAATAAAATATAGCGAAGCAGCAGGAGGAAGGTAGAGAACGAATACTTCTCGTAGTAATCCTCCGCCGAATGAAGCATTTGCCAAAACGTGGTCGGGCCGGTCAGCACGAACGGCGAGCCGTCCACGAATACGGCGAACCGTCCCTCCATCAGCTGCCCGGCGACGGTATCGGGCCGCTCCGTGTAAAGCATTTGCGGGAAGATGGAACGGGGGTTGCCTTCGATCAGCTCCTGCACGTATCCGCTTTCCAGCACGGAGTCCAGCCGGACGTTTTGCAGACGCTTTCTCACTTCGGCAATGACGTCTTTGCGCGAGATGCCTTCGTGATACGCGAGCACGACTTTCGTCTGCGATTCGGAGCCAAGGCGGAACGATTCCATTTTCAGCTGCGGGGTTCTCACCTTGTTCCGAACGAGCGCGAGATTGGTGTCGATTCGCTCGATGAAGCCTTCCCGCGGCCCGCGGATCACCGCTTCGGTCGAAGGTTCCTGAATGCTTCGCGCCGAAGTGCTCGGCACCGGGAAGGCGTAGGCGCACGGCGATTCGTCGACGAACAGGAGCACTTGTCCGAGATAGATGGCGTTCAGCGCCTTCTTGTAATCGTCGACGGTCTCCGCGTTCAGCATCCCCTGCACGACGCTTGTCGGCGATTTCGTCATCATCGGCTGGATAAGATGCTCCTCCAGCCGGTTTGCGTCCACGGAGCCCTGCAGATAGGCGATGAGCATCCGTTTGCCGTCTTTGCCTTTCGCTTCCCGGAGAATGACGTCGCTCGCGGGATATGTATCGTTTCGAATTTGTTCCAGCAGCCGGTCCCAAGGCAAGGGAAGCGTCGTTTCGTTCAAAGGCCATCCCTCCTATCGGGCTAGTTTTCCAAGGGGACGCCGAACTCATGCGGAAAAAATGTAAAAATCGGCTCGGTCATTGGAATGTCTCTCCTTTCGGAGTAAGATGGAAATACCGCGCATTGGCGGAAGGTGTACAAGCGAATTGGTTTCCAGCGGGTCGGGATCTTTCGATCGGAGGCGTCCCGGCGGAAAAGAGAGGGTCAACCGGATGGAAGTATGGAAGAGAAATCTAACGGTACTGTGGACAGGAAATTTTTTGATTTCGGTCGGCATGAGCATTATTATTCCGTTCTTGGCCATTTACGTGCTGGAACTGGGCGTGACGGACGTGAAGGAAGCGGCGATCTGGTCGTCGTTCATCTTCGCGATCAATCATGTCATGCTGGCGCTGTTTTCGCCGATGTGGGGAAGGCTCTCCGACAAGTACGGGCAGAAGCGCATCCTCATCGTCTCCGGCATCGGCATGTGCGCGGCGATCGTCGCGATGGGGCTCGTCGGCAGCCCGTGGGGACTGCTCGCGCTGCGCGGCGTGTTCGGCACGATGGGCGGCTTCGGTCCGGCGGCGTCCGCGCTCGTCGCGGTGGAGACGCCGAAGGAGTCGCTAGGCAAATCGCTAGGCTCGCTGCAGACGAGCGGGATCGCGGGGCAGTTGATCGGACCGCTTGCAGGCGGTATCCTCGCTTCGACGATCGGCATGCGGAGCGCATTTTTTATTACCGGGTTTCTCATGGCCGTAACCGTCGCGCTCGTCATCGCGTTCGTGAAGGAGACGACGCCGCGCTCCGCGTTTGCGTGGAAGGACGTCTTCCGCACAGCGGATGCGGGGGCGTCCGGACAGCCGTCGGCCGCGGGCGGGCTCGCGGCGGCGTTCCGCTATCCGTTCGTGCCGCTCATGCTGCTGACGACCATGCTGCTATTCATGAGCACCCAGAGCATCGAGCCGATTATGACGCTGTATGTCCAAAGCGCGATCGAAACGGACCACGTCGAGATCGTCGGAGGGCTCGTGTTCGGGGTGTCCGCGGTGGGCACGCTGCTGACGGCTCCGCTGTTCGGCCGATGGGGCGATCGGAAGGGCTTCGCGGGCATAATCGTCGGATCGCTCGCGCTGCTGGCGATCGTGTACGCGCTGCAGCCGTTCGTGCACCAGACCGGCCCGCTGCTCGCGCTGCGTTTCCTCGCGGGCGTCAGCATCGGCGGGCTGTTCCCGTCGCTCGGCGCGTGCTTGCGGCGGCTGACGCCGAAGGAAGTGCAGGGCAGCGTCTTCGGCGCCAACGCCGGGGCCATGTCCGTCGGCTGCGTGCTCGGCTCGCTGTTCGGCGGCTTCACCGCCCGGTGGTTCGGCTTCGATACAATTTTCAACATCGTCGCCGTCCTGCTCCTGCTGCATGCGGCGCTGCTCGCCGTCGTATGGCGGAAACGTCCGATGAGCGCAAGGTTTTACGAATCGGACGCGGCCCGGCCATCACTATAAACAGATAGCGAACGCGATTCGACCCGTCTCCGACGGGTTTTTTTTCGTTTAATATTAGACTGTCAGTCTAATTTCGCATATAATGGGGGTATGAAAAGGGGGCGGCGCGCATGACGGCGTTCATGAGAGCCTCGACGCAGAAAAAGCGGCGGCGCGTCATCGAGACGGCCATCCGGCTGTTCATGGAGAAAGGCTACGAACAGGCATCCGTGGACGAAATCATCCAAGAAGCGAACATTTCTAAAGGAACGTTCTATCATTACTTTCAAAGCAAAGAAGAGCTGCTCGCCGAATTGACCATAGGTCAGGCGGAAATCATCGAGCACTGGCAGTCGATGTCGCCGGCGCAGGTGCCTTCGCTGGAACGGCATATTAATCGGCTGTTCTTAGACTTGGGGTCTAGTTTGGCGCATATGCCGAAGCTGTTCCGCAGCTTGACGGCGCTCGCCATGAGCAACGATAACGTGAGGAAACGGCAGGCGGAGCAGCTCGGGGCGCTCGAAGCGGCCGTCATGAAATGGCTGCCGGACCGCAGGAAGGCGGAGCTGTTGGTCGCCGTATATTACGGGTCGCTTCACGCCTGGGCGTACCAAGAGGACTCCAGCTTGATCGCGACGCTGCAGTCGAACCTGGCCGCCGCATGGGCGGGGCTCCGGGCGGCGGAGCTGCCGGCGCCGATCGAAATTACCGGAAACGAGAAAGAGGGATACCGAATGAAAGTGGCGATTATCGGAGGAGGGCTCGCGGGTCTGACCGCGGCGGCGTATTTGTCGGAGCATCCATCGATCGAGGGCGTGCTGTTCGAACGGAGCCCGCAGCTCGGCGGGCGCGCGTTCACGTACGAGAAGTCCGGATTTACGCTCAATTACGGCGCGCACGCGGTGTACGGCATCGATCGGCACGAGCTAACGAATCTGGAGCGGGAGCTTGGGCTGTCGTTCGGCAGCAAGCAGGTCGACAAGCGCAAGGTGATGTACGCGAAGGACGGCCGCCTGACGCCGGCGCCGCTCGACGCGATGAACCTGATGAAGACGGATTTGCTGCCGTCGATGCAGAAAGTGCGGTTCGTCGCGGAAATCGCCGCCATTATCGCGAACATCCACAATATGAAAAACTACCGCACGCTAGGCGATTATTTGGCGGAAGCCGAAAGCGGCGAAGATTTGAAAGAGCTGTGGGAGCATCTCGTCTGCTCGAATTTCTTCATCGCGCCGTCGGACGCCCGCAACGTGCCGGGTCATGTCATCGGCGAATATTATCACAACCTGTTCCTTTCCAGTCGTCCGGTCAATTACGTGCTCGGCAGCTGGGCGGTCATCACGAACCAGCTCAGGCACAAAATCGAGGACAGCGGCCGCTGGAGCCTCAAGCTGCAGGAAGCGGTCGACGAGATCCGGTACGAAAACCGGAAATACAAGCTCCGCACGAAGAACGGAGAAGACGAATTCGACCGCGTCGTCTTCGCGATGCCGGTGCAGCAAGTCGTGAAGCTGCTGCGCGGCACGCCGTGGGAACCGTTCCTCGCCGACTTCGAGAAGGCGACGCCGACCGAGGTGATGGTGTACGACATCGGTCTCAACGAGGTGGTGGCGCGGCCGTTCTCGTATATCAGCGACATGAACAAGAAGCTGTTCATCAGCGACGTGTCGGCGACCGATCATACGGTCGTGCCGGAAGGCGGGCAACTGCTGCAGGGCATCGCGTATTTGAGCGATCAGTTCGAGAGCGAGGAGCAGCGCAAACAATATCTCGATCAGAAGACGGCGCAGATGGAAGAAATGTTCGACACGTATTATCCGGGCTGGCGGGAGAAGGTCGCGGTGAAACGGGTATCGAAAAAAGCGATGGTGTCGAGCGTCAAAAATATCGTCACGAACCGGCTTCTGCCGGTGCGCCTCGATTCGGTGCCGTTCTATTTCTGCGGCGACGGCTGCGAAGGCAAAGGCGAGCTGGCAGAACGGGCGTTCTCGAGCGCGAGGGCGGCAGCCCAGCAAATTTTGGCCGAAGCGCGCAAGGAAGAGAGAGTTCTTGTATAACCGTATTCTAACGAAGCCCTGCGCGCCGATCCGGCCGCAGGGCTTCGCCGTTCATGAACGGAGCTGCACGAGCGCCCAATTGCCTGCCCAGACGAGCAAGGCTAAGCCGACGTTGACGCAGCCGAGCACGAACGCGTATTTGCCTTCCCGGCGCTGCTTGGCATGCCGGTACAGCCGGGTATCAACCCACAGCGTGAGCAGGCCGGAGGCCAGCAGCAGCATGACGAGGAAAGGGATATAGCCGAACTCGGACTGTTGCACTTCTTCGAACGCCCCTTTCAATAAGGTTATTTCGCCTTCTGTCCGACCCGGCGCACTTGCAGCGTTGCGGTTACCTGCACGTCCAGGTCCTTGAAGGCTTCCTGCCATCGCTCTTTGGTACGAATGTTTCGATTCCAATAGCCGGGCGCCTTCGCCCGAATATATTCGCCGTAGCCGAAAATGTCCGCCCCTTCCGACTGCAGCTGATGGATGAAGTCTTCGTATTGCTTCGTTATCCGTTCGGACAAATCGTTCTCGATCAGCCGGATCACGTCGAGCGAGGCGACTTTGCCCGCATCGGGTTCGGACAATTCCGATATATTGCCTTCCAGGTACACCTTCACCTGTATCGTCGGCCGACCGTTGCGCATATGCACGTCGGTGGACGCCCTCCGATTCGTGACCCGAAACATCGCGGTTTCCTCCGTGCCGGGAATGCGCACGTAGGAGGAGTAGCCGCCTTGGCCGTTGCCGATGAGCCCCATGTACAGCGCGATCTCCAACGTTTTCGTCACGCCGGCGAGCTTGTCGTTCTTGAAATAGGCGAGACCCGCCAAACGGACGTTGTCCTTATCTTCGATCTGCAGGTAAGGCAAATTCGCCTCCCGGCCTTTGCTGGAGAGCTTGATCCAGAAGCTGCCGATCGGCTCCATCGGATAACGGCCCATCTGCACGGCGTTATCCAGCGTGGCCATCAGGTATAGCGCGGGCACGCGTTCGAGCTGCGGCGCCGCTTTCAAATATTCCGAGGCGTTCTCCTTCGACACGACGAGCCAAGCGAGGCGGCGAATTTCCGGATTGCGGCGCAGATAGTCGTTGATGTTGCTCGTGCCGCGGCGCGCGACGTCTTCGGAAATGACGATTACGCGAAGATGGCCGAAAAACAGCCGGTCCGCCACCTCTTGCTGCAGCGCCTCCACAGCGTCCTCGATCGTATGACCGACCGACTCGAGTACCCAGACCGGCTCTTGGCCGCCGCTCGCGCCGCCGCCGCCGCCGCCTTCTCCGGGGCCGAGCGGAATGCGGCCGGGCACCGCGATTTGCGCCGTCAAGCGAATCAAATGGCCATCCGGCAGCGGCGTGTTGTTGTTCTCTTTTAAAGCGTCCTCTTGAATGTACGATTCGTTCTCGGCTTCGTGGGATTCGGCGATGTCGACCGCGATCGCGAGCACGACGGCGCGTTCTTCGATTTCCAGCCGGTCCCAGCAGCCCGCGAGCGGAACCAGCAGGACCAGCGCCAGAGCCGCGCGGAGCAGTTTCATGCTTCTTTCCCCCTAATGCCGCGAATAGCGGCGACCGCGAGCAGCAGGCCGGGATACACAATCGTCAGCAGCAGCCCGATCCGGCCGACGATTTTAATGATTTCGTACAAATGGAGCACGTTCGACGGCGCCATCGCGATGGCGAAAATGATCGGGAGCAGAAAAAACGTAAACAGCTTATGATCGTGCAGCCGAAACAGCTCTTTCAACCCGTTGACGGCCAAGTAATAGCTCGACATCAGCGTCGTGAACACCGCCGTCACCCAAATGGACAAAAAAGCGGCGTCGAGCCGTTCCAGCACGTTCGCCGGGAGCGCCGTCGTTTTCGCCAGCTCGAGCGTCGGCCACAGCAGGTTTTGGGTCTCCATCGGGCCGAACACGGCGACGACCGCGACGACGGTCAGCAAATAGAGACCGCCGGCGATGGCGATGCCGAAGACGCTCGCGAGCATCGCCTTCCGAGGACGCTGCATATGCGGAATGACCAAGGACATGACGAAGTAGCCTTGGAACAAGGCGGTAATCGTCGAGACGCCGTCGAGAAACCGCGGGCGTTCGTTCCCGAACACGGGCAGCAAATAAAGAATGTTCGAATTTTTGAGCGATAGGACGACGATGACGATCGCCGGAAACAGGACGATCGGCAAATAGAACAAGTGCATGTAGGCGAACGCGTTGATGTCGGCGCGGGCGGACAGCAGCGCGAGCAGCAGCATGACGACGACCGTCACTTCGATCGGCGTATTCTTGAGGACCGACGTGACGACGACGGTGCCGAACTCCCGCGCGGCGAGCGCCGTCAGCACGGAGAAGAAGACGATCAGCGACGCGCTGCCGACGGCCGCGATCCAACGGCCGACGATCAGTTCGCTGAGGCGGACGAACGACACTTGGGGAAAGCGCATGCCGAGCTTCGTGACGAGAAACAATCCCGCGAAAGCGACGAGCATCGCGACGAGGGTTGCCATCGGCGCGCCGGTTTCCGCCGCCCGCACGGCGAACAGAGGCAGCGGAAGGACGCCGACGCCGATGATGGTGCTAATCAGAATCGCGGTCGCCTGAATGGTCGTGATGTCTCTGTACGTCTTCAACTGACTCGACCTCTTTCCGTTGCAAAATGTTGCGGGTTTTCGCGCCCCTCCGATCCATCGTTTTGCGCCCGACCCGGCTTTTCATGCCGGCGCGGAGCATGTCGGGCCGCTCCGACATCCACCACAGCGGCCCGCGTATGAGCAGGTCCTTCATGCCCTGCCAGTTGCCCGGCACGGCGGGCGTCAAGTACGGGACGCCGAACGATTTGAGCGACAGGGCGTGGTTGCCGATCAGGATCAGTCCGACGACGATGCCGTACAAGCCGAACATGCCCGCGAGGAAGATGAGCGGGAAGCGCAGCATGCGCAGCGCGAAGGCCGCGTTGTAGGCCGGCGTAGCGAACGAGCCGATCGTCGTCAGCGCGATGACGACGACGGTGATCGGGCTCGCGAAGCCGGCGGACACGGCCGCTTGGCCGATGACGAGCACGCCGACGATGGAGAGGGCGCCGCCGACCTGCTGCGGCAGGCGGATCGTCGCCTCCCGCAGAATCTCCATTGAAATCTCCATGACAAGCACTTCGACGACGGACGGGAACGGCACGCCCGCGCGTCCGCCGGCGACGGCGATCGCGAATTCCGTCGGGATGAGCTCCGGATTGAAGGAGATGATGGCGACGTACAGCGAAGGCGTGATAAGCGAGAACAGCAGGGCGAGGACGCGCGCGAGGCGGGAGAACGAACCCTGCAGGAAGCGGGAGGCGTAGTCCTCCGACGATTGATAAAACTGTACGAACACGGTCGGCGCGATCAAGGCGAACGGCGAGCCGTCCACCAAAATGACGACGCGGCCTTCGATCATTTGCCCGACCGCCCGGTCCGGCTTCTCCGTGTTCTGAATTTGCGGGAACGGCGACATATGGTTGTCCTCGATGAGCTGCTCCAGAAAGCCGCTGTCGAGAATGCCATCGATGTCGACCGACTTGATGCGCCGCTGCACTTCTTCGACGAGCTCGGGATTGGCGATGCCCTCGAGGTAGCAAACCGCCACCTTCGATTTCGTGATGCGGCCGACCCGCATAATTTTGATGCGCAGGTTCGGGGTCGGCAGCCGGTACCGAAGCAAGCCTAAATTGAAGATGAGCGGCTCGATGAAGCCTTCCCGCGGCCCTTGAATCGTCTGCTCCGTCGGCGGCTGGGACACGGAGCGCTTCGGCACGTTGGGCGAGCCGATGACGAACGCTTGGTCGAGGCCGTCTACGACGACGACGGCTCGGCCCTGCAGAATCGCGTCGACCAGCGTGTAGAGATCGCTTTCGAGCAAGCACTCGCCGTGGATGAGCGCTTCCTCCGCGATCACCTGTTTCAGCTGTTCCTTCTCGACGGGAGCCCCCTGCAGATGCCGCGGACCTTGCATGAGCGGCTGAAGAATGTCGCTGTTAATGATAGCTTGATTGGACAGGTCCGTGAAATAAAACAAGGCGGCGGGCGTCCCGTCGAACACCAAGAACCGGCGGACGACGAAGTCGTCGGTTTCGCTGAGCAAGCTCCGCACGATGCGAACCGTCTCCTCCAGCGCCGGCGGGAGCGGCGCGCCGGCGTATCGATCCATCGATTCGTTCGGCGGCGTGCGGTTGCGGCGGCGCATGGCGAATCCCTCCCGTTCCGATACAAAACTAGATGCCCCGTTTTCTTAGAATTTTCACGAATGCGGGAAATCATGCACGGAGATGGCGGCGGACGGGGTATAATGGACGTATTTCGCAAGCCGGAGAGGAGTGTTTTCATATGTTCGAAGAGGTTCCGGGCGTCGTTTGGTTCGCGGCCGTGCTCATTTTGGGGCTGGTGACGTGGCTCGTCATTTGGGCGACGAACAAAGGGTATTCCAAGCAGTGGGACCAGGATTGATCCTAGACAAAAAAGGATTGACCGCCGGCGCGGCGAGTGATAGAATCATAAAAATTTACCCAAAACCAAGGAAGGGAAGGGATGAAGCCGCAATGGCCATCTATTATAACGAACCGTCGCGCACGTTCAGCGAATATTTGCTCATTCCGAATTTGACCCGGAAAGACTGCACGCCAGCGAACGTCGACCTGAAGACGCCGCTCGTCAAATTCAAGGAAGGAGAGAAGCCGGCATATTCGCTGAATATCCCGTTCTCCTCCGCGGTCATGCAATCGGTGTCGGACGATAAGATGGGCGTCGCCCTCGCGAGAGCCGGCGGCATCTCGTTCATCTTCGGCTCCCAGCCGATCGAAGAGCAAGCCCGCATGGTCCGCAGCGTCAAAACGTACAAAGCGGGCTTCGTCGTCAGCCGCTCGAATTTAACGCCGGACCACACGCTCCAGGACGTCCTCGACCTGAAGAAGCGCAACGGTCACTCCACCTTCGCCATCACCCACGACGGATCGCCGAACGGCAAGCTGCTCGGCATCGTGACGAGCCGCGACTACCGCATCAGCCGCGACGCGCCGAACAAGCCGGTCCGCGACTTCATGACCCCGTTCGAATCGCTCATCGTCGGCCGCTCGGGCATCACGCTGTCCGAAGCGAACGACCTCATTTGGGATCACAAACTCAACTGTCTGCCGATCGTCGACGAAGAGCAGCGCCTCGATTATCTCGTGTTCCGCAAAGACTACGACGCGCACAAAGAGCATCCGTACGAGCTGCTCGACGCGAACAAGAGCTACGTCGTCGGCGCGGGCATTAACAGCAAGGACTACCAAGACCGCGTGCCGGCGCTCGTCGAAGCGGGCGTGGACGTGCTCGTCATCGACTCTTCGGACGGGTACAGCGAGTGGCAGCGGGAAACGATCGAGTACGTGAAAGCGAATTTCGACGTCAAGATCGGCGCGGGCAACGTCGTCGACCGGGAGGGGTTCCTGTATCTCGTCGAGGCGGGCGCCGATTTCGTCAAGGTCGGCATCGGCGGCGGCTCGATCTGCATTACGCGCGAGCAGAAGGGCATCGGCCGCGGGCAAGCGACGGCGGTCATCGAGGTGGCCGAGGCGAGAGATCAATATTACAAGGAAACCGGCATTTACATTCCGATTTGTTCCGACGGCGGCATCGTGCACGATTACCACATTACGCTGGCGCTCGCCATGGGCGCGGACTTCGTCATGATGGGACGCTATTTCGCTCGCTTCGACGAAAGCCCGACGCGCAAAGTGAAAATCGGCGGGACGTTCGTGAAGGAGTTTTGGGGCGAAGGCTCGAACCGGGCGCGCAACTGGCAGCGGTACGACACGGGCGGCAAGCAGGGACTCGTTTTCGAAGAAGGCGTAGATTCCTATGTACCTTACGCGGGCGGCCTGCAGGAAAATCTCGACAAGACGATCGCGAAAATCAAGTCCACGATGTGCAACTGCGGCTCGCTGACGATTGCCGAGCTGCAGAAGAACGCGCGCATTACGCTCGTGTCCGCGACGAGTCTCGTCGAGGGCGGAGCGCATGACGTCATCTTGAAAGATAACAGCGGCTTGTCCGGGGAATAAATGGAATTTTAATATCAAAATGCGAATAAACGTTTGCCTTTTGGGGGCCGATCGGTTAGATTAAAGAGCGTATGGTAAAATTATCCCCCAAAAGGGCAGAGGTGTTTCATGGATCGCAACCGAACGAAATTGAACTGGGTCGTCGCCGGCTTGCTGCTCGGCTTGTTCGTCGGCGCGCTCGATCAGACGATCGTTTCCACCGCCATGCCGACCGTCGTGACGGAGCTCGGCGGCTTCGAGTTTTACGTGTGGGTATTCTCGGCTTATATGATCGCGACGGTCATCGCCACGCCGATTTTCGGCAAGCTGTCCGACATTTACGGGCGGAAGCTGTTTTTCCAGCTCGGACTCGCGATTTTCCTGGTCGGATCGGTGCTGTGCGGCGTCGCCGGCAGCATGACCGAGCTCGTCATTTACCGCGCGGTGCAGGGCATCGGCGGCGGCGCGCTCATGCCGATCGCGTTCGCCGTCATTTTCGACATCTTCCCGCCGGAGAAGCGGGGCAAGATGAACGGCTTGTTCGGCGCCGTCTTCGGTTTGTCGAGCGTGCTCGGCCCGTCGCTCGGCGCTTACATTACCGATTACATCGATTGGCGATGGGTGTTCTACATCAACGTGCCGATCGGCATCGCCGCCATGTTCTTAATCCATTACGGCTATCGCGAAAGTCAGGCGTTCCGCAAGCAGCGCATCGACTGGGCGGGAGCGACGACGCTCGTCGGCGGCATTCTCGCCTTCATGTTCGCGATCGAGCTCGGCGGCGCGGAGACGTTCGCGTGGGGCTCGCCGCAAATCGTCGGCTTATTCGCCGCGTTCGCGATTCTCTTCGCTCTCTTCTTCGCGGTAGAGCGCCGGACGAAAGATCCGATCGTCGAGCTGAAGCTGTTCAAGAACCGGCTGTTCGCTGCGAGCCAGGCGATCAGCTTCTTCTACGGCATCATGATGATGGCCGGCGCCACGTACATCCCGCTGTTCATCCAGGGCGTGTACGGCGAATCCGCGAGCGCGGCGGGCCAGACGCTCACGCCGATGATGCTGGCGGTCGTCGCCAGCAGCGTCGCCGGCGGACCGCTCGTCGGCCGGCTGTCGTACCGCAGCATCATGCTGATGTCGACGGCGATTCTCGCGGTCGCGATGACGCTGCTCGGCACGATGACCGTCGACACGCCCCGCTGGGTCGTGACGATGTACATGGTGCTCGTCGGGCTCGGCATCGGCGTCAATTTCGTCGTGCTGAACATTTCGGCGCTGCACGGCCTGCCAGGGCAGTACAAAGGCGCGGCGATTTCGCTGCTGACGTTCTTCCGGACGATCGGCTCCGCGCTCGGCGTCACCGTGCTCGGCGTCGTGCAGAAGATGGTGTACAACGACCGGATCGCGGAGACGTTCCCGGACCCGGCCGCGGCGGCGCGGTTCGCCGACCCGAAGGCGCTCCTCGTGCCCGACGCGCGGGCGGCGCTGCCGCCGGAGATGCTGGCCGGGGCGACGAAGGCGCTCGCCGACTCGATCTCGTTCTTGTTCCTTGCGTCCATCGCGATCCCGGCGATCGGCCTCGTGTTCGTGCTGATGCTGGGGAACGCGCGAATGGAGCTCTCCAAAGCGGGTCCTCAAGGCGGGGCGGAGGACGGAGCGGCGCCGGCGCCGATCGGCCACTGACGGAGGCGGCGCGGACTAGGAATAGGAGCCCTTACGCTGCCATAGGATTATACAATCCGGCCTCGCCTCAGTCCGATGTCGGTCGGGCGCGGCTAAGGCGCTAAAGGAAAGGATGATGATGTGAACGCAGGGTTTTGGATTCGGTTCGGCGCAAGTTTGTTGGACGGCATCATCGTGAACATTCCGCTGCTCATCGTCGCGCATGCGTTATTCGGGGCGGAGAACCGGGATTGGGTGTCGAATCTCTTGTACACGCTCTACGCATTGATCGTTCCGGTCGTCTGGAGCGGCTACACCGTCGGCAAAAAAATATGCGGCATCCGCATCCGGAAGGTCGACGACGAATCGCCGCCTACGATCGGTACGATGCTTCTTCGCCAAGTGGTCGGCAGCCTGGTGTACGTCGTCACGCTCGGCATCGGTCTCATTATCAGCGCGATCATGGTCGGCGTCCGGGACGACAAACGGGCGATCCACGATTTCATCGCAGGTACGGAAGTCGTCCGCGATTAAAGCCAACGAAAAAGAACCTACCCTTTGCGGGTAGGTTCTTTTTGTTCGCTTGGGCGGGGACGAGCGGTTAGGCGGCGCGTTCCGCGACGGTCCCCGAACGCAGCGCGCCCCACGCGAGCAGCGCGAACACGGCGGCTCCGGTAACGTCGCTCAGCGCGTCGGGCATCTTCGCGACGTCTTTGGCGATCGCGATCGCGATGACGGCGATTATGCCCCACAGCGGCAGCTTCCCCGCGCGGTACAGTCCGACCGCGAACACGATGATGCCGACGAGGTACGAGACGATCAGCAGCAGGAACGGAATGAGGAACGGCCCGCTCTCCCACTTCGTCCACAGCGCGATCATCGCTTCCCGCTGCTCGGGCAAGCCGGCCATCGTGACGACGATGTATTCCAGGAAGGCGACGGCCGAATGCGCCATATTGCCGGCGACGGCGATCGCCGCTCCGACCGCCGCGGCGCCCGCTCCGCGCCCCTCGAGGCGGCGGGCGGCGAAGAAGAAGGCCAGCGCGACGACCACCGAATACGCAAGATCCAAATAGGGGGTCATCATGGCCGCTCCGGGGTTCGCAGCGATCATGTCCAACGTGCCGGCCGCTTGCTCGCCTCCGGGCAGCTCCGGATTTTGGACGACGGCCATGACGAGAAAGAGAAGGGCGATCAGGGCGAACAAGACGCCGCCGACTCCCGAGCCCGCCGTCTTCCGCCGCGCGGCGGCTTCTTCGACGGCAAGTTGCACTGCATGCTTCATACGCGATCCGCTCCTTGAACCTAAAGTGTTGGTTGAGTTCAAGGATGATTGTACGGAACGTCGCGTCCCGCCGTCATGGGACTTCTTCCCGGAGAGCGTCCCGAAGCCGCTCCCGAATCGCTCGGTCCCGGCGCCTCGCGTATTACTTCGCTTTGAAATGGACGACCGCGGTATACAGCATTTTATTATGCAGCGGATGGAACGTCGCTTGATGCTGCACGTTGTGCACGCTCAGCAGCAGCGCTTTATTGATTTCGATCTGCTCATCGATGCGCTTTTCCAGCGTTTTCAGATCGAACGCCTCGACGAACTCTACTTTATCCTCGATTTTGTCCAGCATGAACCCCATAATGCGGTCCCTCCGTTTTCCCGATATTTCTGTATTTCGCTCGAGAATCAGTATACAACAAGCTAAATATTTAAAAAAACGAGTTGATTCATTGCAAAGACCCGCGCCGGATTCGCCCCTATACTTGGTTTACAAGCAACGAGTAAGCGGTTGCAGACTTAAACACCGGAGGGGTAAACAATGAAAAAAGCATGGGTACTATTGCTGCTCGCGGCGATGTTGATCGTGGCGGCGGCTTGCGGCCAGTCGGCCGGCGGCGGTTCGGCGGAGGAGAGCGGGGGCGCGAGCCAAGCGTCGGGAGGCGGCGAAAGCCAGGCGTCCGGCGGCGGGGAAGCGAAGCCGAAGGCGGGCGGCAGCGGGTTCGTCGGCATCTCCATGCCGACGAAATCGTCGGAGCGCTGGGTCAGCGACGGCGAAAGCATGGTGAAGGAATTCGAAGCGCTCGGCTACAAGACGGATCTGCAGTACGCGGAAGACGTCGTCGAAAACCAGGTGGCGCAGCTCGAGAACATGATCACCAAGGGCGTCAATATTTTGGTTATCGCGCCGATCGACGGCGAATCGCTGACGAACGTGCTGGAGCAGGCGAACAAAGCGGGCATCAAGGTCATCTCCTATGACCGGCTGATCAAGAAAACGGAGCATATCAGCTACTACGCGACGTTCGACAACTTCAAGGTCGGCGTGCTCCAAGCGTCGTACATCGAACAAAAGCTCGGCCTCAAAGACGGGAAAGGCCCTTACAACATCGAGCTGTTCGCGGGCTCCCCGGACGACAACAACGCGTACTTCTTCTTCGACGGCGCGATGTCCATTCTTAAGCCGTACATCGACAGCGGCAAGCTCGTGGTGCGCAGCGGCCAGACGTCGATCGAGCAGGTGGCTACGCTTCGATGGGACGGCGCGTTGGCGCAATCCCGGATGGACAATTTGCTGAGCGCGCATTACGCAACGGAACAAGTGCACGCGGTGCTGTCTCCGTACGACGGCATCTCGATCGGCATCATCTCTTCGCTGAAGGGCGTAGGCTACGGCACCGGAAGCCAGTCGATGCCGATCATCACCGGGCAGGACGCGGAGCTCGCGTCGGTGAAGTCGATCATCGCCGGCGAACAGACGCAAACCGTGTTTAAGGATACGCGGGAATTGGCGAAAAAAGCGGTCGCGATGGCGGACGCCGTGCTGAAGGGCCAGGAAGCGGAAGTGAACGACACGACGACGTACGACAACGGCGTGAAGGTCGTTCCGTCCTACCTGCTCGAGCCGGTATCGGTCGACGCGACGAACTATGAGGAAGTATTGGTCGGCAGCGGGTATTACACGAAGGAAGAATTAGGCCGATAATTCGGGGGCGAGAGGGCCGGTGCAGCGACCTTACGTTACGGCGTAAGACGTCGCTGCGCCGCGTTCGTCCATGCGGGAGGTGCGGAAAGCATGACCGACGTCATCCTCGAAATGAGGAACATCACGAAGACGTTCCCCGGCGTCAAAGCGCTCGAGGACGTCAACCTGCGGGTGAGGCAGGGGGAAATCCACGCGCTGATGGGCGAGAACGGGGCGGGAAAGTCGACGCTGATGAAGGTGCTCAGCGGCGTATACCCGCACGGCACGTACGAAGGGGACATTTTGTACAAAGGAAAAACCTGCGAATTCAAAGACATCAAGCAGAGCGAGAGCGAAGGGATCGTCATCATTCATCAGGAACTGGCGCTCATTCCGTATTTGTCGATCGCCGAAAATATTTTCCTCGGCAACGAACAAGCGCGGTTCGGCGTCGTCGACTGGAACGAAACGGTGCGGAAGACGGGGGAGCTGCTCCGCAAGGTCGGCCTGTCCGAATCGCCGAAGACGGTCGTGTCGACGCTCGGGGTAGGCAAACAGCAGCTGGTGGAAATCGCGAAGGCGCTTGCGAAGAAAGTGCAGCTGCTCATCCTCGACGAGCCGACCGCGGCGCTGAACGAAGACGACAGCGCGAATTTGCTTCAGCTGCTGCTCGAGTTCAAACGCCAGGGCATCTCTTCGATCCTGATTTCCCATAAGCTGAACGAAGTCGCCCAAGTCGCCGACGCGATCACGATTTTGCGCGACGGGAAGACGATCGAGACGCTGTATACGAAGGACGGTACGGTGACGGAAGACCGAATTATCAAAGGGATGGTCGGCCGCGATTTAACCCAGCGCTTCCCGGTCCGCACCCCGAACATCGGGGACGTATCGTTCGAAGTGCGCAACTGGACCGTATACCATCCGACGCAGCCGGACCGCAAAGTGATCGACGGCGTCAGCCTCGAGCTGAGACGGGGCGAAATCGTCGGCATCGCGGGCTTGATGGGCTCGGGGCGAACGGAATTCGCCATGAGCGTCTTCGGCAAATCGTACGGCAAACGCATCAGCGGCACGCTGCGCAAGGACGGACGGGAAGTCGCGTTCAACGACGTCAGCGAGGCGATCGAAGGCGGCATCGCGTACGTGACGGAAGATCGCAAACATTACGGCTTGGTGCTGATCGACAATATCAAGCGCAACATTACGCTGCCGAATCTCGGGAAAATCTCGAAGCGGTTCGTCGTCGACGAAAATCGGGAAATCGTCGAGGCCGAAGCGTTCCGCAAGCAAATGAACATCAAAACGCCGAGCATTCTTCAGACGACCGGCCTTCTAAGCGGCGGAAACCAGCAGAAAGTCGTGCTCAGCAAATGGATATTTTCGGAACCGGACGTGCTCATCCTCGACGAACCGACGCGGGGCATCGACGTCGGGGCGAAATACGAAATCTATACGATCATCCAGCGCCTCGCTTCGGAGGGCAAAGCGGTGCTTGTCATCTCATCCGAGCTGCCGGAAATTCTCGGGCTGTGCGATCGCATCTACGTGATGAACGAAGGGAAAATCACCGGCGAAGTTCCGCGCGAGCAGGCGTCGCAGGAGCTGCTTATGAAATATATGACAGGGGCAAGGAGGGACGAGCGTGGGGAAGCTATCGGGGCTGTTTAAAGCCAATATGCGCCAATACGGAATGATCATCGCGCTGTTGTCCATCGTGATCCTATTCCAAATCATCACGGACGGCATTTTGTTGAAGCCGCTGAACATTACGAATCTGATTTTGCAAAACAGCTATATCCTAGTGCTCGCGATCGGGATGGTGCTCGTGATCATCACGGGGCATATCGATTTGTCCGTCGGCTCGGTGGCGGCGTTCGTCGGCGCCGTCTCGGCGATCATGATGGTCGATATGCAGCTGCCGATGCCGCTCGCGTTCGTCCTGTCCCTCTTGATCGGCGGGCTGATCGGGGCATGGCAGGGCTTTTGGGTCGCGTACGTCCGCATTCCGTCGTTCATCGTGACGCTGGCCGGCATGCTGCTGTTCCGGGGACTCACGATGGTCGTGTTGAACGGGCAATCGATTTCGCCGTTTCCCCCCGCATTCCAGAAAATCAGCTCCGGCTTCCTTCCGGATTGGTTCGGGGGCGGGACCGTTCATTTGCTGACGATCGTCATCGGCATTCTCTTGACGCTCGTTCTCTTCTTCGGCGAAGCGCGGAATCGTCGAACGCAGTTGAAATACGGTTTCGACGTGCTGCCCAAGGGGCTGTTCGCGGCGAAGCTGATCGCGATCGCGGCCGCGATCAACATGTTCACGTACGTGCTGGCCACGTATGAAGGCATCCCGAACATTCTAATCATCCTGTTCGTCCTCATCGTGATTTATACGTTCGTCACGAATCGGACCGTGGCCGGCCGCCATATTTACGCGTTGGGCGGCAACGAGAAGGCGGCCGGTTTGTCGGGCGTCAAGACGAAGCGGGTCACCTTCTGGGTTTTCGTGAACATGGGCGTGCTCGCGGCGCTGTCGGGCCTCATATTCGCGGCGCGTCTCAATGCGGCGACGCCGAAGGCGGGCATCAACTTCGAGCTCGACGCGATCGCGGCCGTCTTCATCGGCGGCGCTTCCGCGACGGGCGGCATCGGGACGGTCGTCGGGGCGATCGTCGGCGGTCTCGTGATGGGCGTCATGAACAACGGGATGTCGATCGTCGGCCTCGGCATCGATTGGCAGCAGGGGATTAAGGGGCTGGTGCTCTTGCTCGCCGTCGGATTCGACATTTATAATAAGAACAAATCCGCATAACCCACCCGTTGAAGCAAAGCCGCCCCTCGAGGCGGCTTTACGCGCCTTAGCCCCAAGGAGGATGTTCATGAAAAAGCTGCTCATCGTGTATTCCGTGCTGATCGCCGCATTCGGTTTGTTCTTTTACATCTATTTTTTCCGCGGGGATCAACAGGCTTCGTGGGAAAGCGCTTACGCCGGATCGATGCAGGGCTCTGCGGAAGAACATTACGTGATGGTGACGTTCCTATCGGGCATCGATTATTGGAAGAGCTGTCTGAAGGGATTCGAGGACGCGGCGGAAGCGCTCGGCGTGTCCGTCGAATACCGCGGCGCGACGTCCTATGACGTGCACGAGCAAATCACGGTCATGGAGCAGGTCATCGCAAGGAAGCCGGCGGGCATCGCGCTGACGGCGATGGATCCGGCCGCGCTCGTCGACACGATCAATAAAGCGGTGGACAGCGGCATCCCCGTCGTCCTGTTCGACTCGGGGGCGGAGGGCAGCAAGGCGTATTCGTTCCTCGGCACCGACAATTACAACGCCGGCGCCGCCGCCGCGCGCCAGATGGCGAAGCTGACGGGCGGCGGCGGGCAGGTCGCCGTCGTCACGCTGCCGAATCAGCTGAATCACGAGGAGCGCGTGGCCGGCTTCCGCGCCGCGCTGCGCGCCGAATTTCCGGACATCGACGTGGTTGCGGTCGAGAACGGGAAGGGCGATCAGCTTGCCTCGGAGCAGGTCGCGAGGGAGCTGCTCGAGGAATACCCGAAGCTGCGCGGCATATTCGTCACGGAAGCGAACGGCGGCGTCGGCGTCGGGGCGGCCGTCAAGAAGGCGAACCGGCTGCCGGACGTCAGCATCGTGAGCTTCGATACCGACAAGGGAACGCTCGACATGGTGCGCGACGGCACAATCGCGGCCACGATGGCGCAGGGGACGTGGAACATGGGGTACTGGTCGCTCATGCATTTGTTCCATCTCCATCACGGCTTGGCGCGTCCGGTGCCGAACTGGGAGCAGGCCGACGTGCCGCTGCTGCCGACGTACGTGGACACCGGCGTTTCGGTCGTGACGCGCGACAACGTGGAGCATTATTATGCGAAATAATGCGCGCGGCGCGGCGGCCTGGTTCCGAATCGAGGATTGGCCGATCCGCTACCGCTTGATTACGTTCTTCCTCTTGATCGGTATCATTCCGGCGCTGTGTCTCGGCCTCGTCATCGATTGGGCGGCTTCGCGCATTATCGAACGCCAAGTTACGCACTATACGATGCAGTTTATCGGCAACGTCAACGATTCGTTGGAAGCGTACGCCGACAGTCTTCATAATTTATCTTATTTCGTCTCGTTTCAGCCGGAGGTGCAGCGGTTTCTCGACCGGGATCCGCTGACGGAGGAGGAAGAGTATCAGTTTCGAAAATTTCTGCAGGGCATCACGACGCTGCATACCGAAGTCGCCGGCATGATCGTCGTCGCGTCGGACGGCGCGTATATCAGCAACGAGATGTACGCTCGCACGCAGCGCAGCTTGATCGAGGAAGATTGGTATCGCGAGGCCGTCGCGAACGAGGGCATCTTCTCGATCCTCGGCCATCCGTCCGGTCGGAACATCGCCTCGCACGTTAATTACGGCGACGACGAAGTCGTCTCCGCGGTGCGGGCGATCCTCGATCCGGAGACGCAGCGCGTCAAAGGCGTCGTGCTGATCGACCTGAAGCTGCGGGTGATCGCGGAGACGCTGCAGAACGTCCGCTTCGGCAAGAGCGGCTTCCTGATGATCGTCGACGATCGGGGCGACGAGATTTACATGCCTCCGTCGGCGCTGGCGGGGCGGATCGATCCGGCGTGGTTCGCGGACGGCATGTCGGGCGTCGTATCTCGGACGGTGGAGGGGCGGACGTACCAGCTGATCTATCGCAAATCGCCGTTCACGAACTGGACGACCGTCGGCGTATTTCCGGCGGCGGAAACGGCCGGCGAGGTGCGGGAAATTCGGCTCTATTTGGTGTCCTTCGTGTTTCTGCTTTGTTTGCTCGGCATCGCCGCCTCGTACGTGCTGTCCCACTCCATCTCGCGGCCGATCCTGCAGCTGGCGACGATGATGCGCAGAGCCGAGGACGGCAATTTGTCGGTGCGGTTTCCCGGGGAGCGCCGCGACGAGGTCGGCATGCTCGGCCGCAGCTTCAACAATATGCTGGCGCAGATCGCGCGGCTGATCGAGCTCGTCGGTTTGGAGCAGCGCAAGAAGCGGGAAGCGGAGCTGCGCAGCCTGCAGGCGCAGATCAAACCGCATTTTCTGTACAACACGCTGGACACGATTCAGTGGCTCGGGCGCAAAAGCGGCGCTTCGGACGTAGTGGAGGTCGTCGCTTCGCTGTCCCGGCTGTTCCGCATCGGCTTAAGCCGCGGGAACGAAATGATACCGCTGAAGGACGAAATCGAACACGTGAGGCATTATTTGGTCATTCAGAAAATGCGCTACAAAGATAAACTGGATTACTCGATCGACGTCGAGCCTTCGATCGAGCCGCTGGCCGTCCTGAAGCTCATTCTGCAGCCGATCGTGGAGAACGCCATCTACCACGGGATCAAAGAACGCCGCGGGCCGGGGCGGATTCGCATCTCGGCGAAGCGCGGAGAACGAGGCATCGAGATCTTCGTAGAAGACGACGGCGTCGGGATGCCGGAGGACGCGCTGCGGAAGCTGCGCGGCAAGCTGGCGATCGAACGCGGCGGAGCGGCGGCGGCCGACGGCGAGGGCGAGGGAGGCTACGGGCTGCTGAACGTGCAGGAGCGCATCCGGCTCGGGTACGGCGCACCGTACGGCCTTAGCGTCGACAGCGAACCGGGGCGAGGCACGAAAGTAACGGTGCTGCACCCCGTCTTGGAACAGGAGGAGAGCGAACGATGAGCGGAACGGCGGAAGCTTGGAAAATGATGATCGCGGACGACGAATGGATTATTCGGGACGGGCTGAAGGACGTCATCCCGTGGGAGAAGCTCGGCATCGCGCTCGCCGCGGAAGCGGAGGACGGAGAGCAGGCGCTGGAGCTCGCCATCGAGCAGCGCGTCGACCTGGTGCTCGCCGACATCAATATGCCGATCATGAACGGGCTCGAATTGATTTCGAAGCTGCGATCGGCGCTTCCCGACGCTAAGGTGGTCATTTTGACGGGGCATGACGAATTTTCGTATGCGCAGGAAGCGATACGGCTGCAGGTGGACGATTACTTGCTGAAGCCGGTCCAGCCCGAGCAGCTGTCGCAAGTGCTGGCGAAGCTGACGGAGGAGCTCGAGCGGGAGAGGCGGCAGGAGGCGCATTTGAACGCGGCGTCGAAGCAGATCGAGAAAAACTTGACGCTGCTTCGGGAGCGATTCTGCCTCGAATGGGTGGACGGGACGCTGGCGGAAGAGGAGATCCAGGACCAGCTTACGTTCCTGCAGCTTCCGTCCGTTGCGCCAAGGGCGGTCGGCGTCGCGCGATGGCTCGGGCTCGCGAGAAGCGGGGAATGGATCGGAGAGAAAGATAAACAGCTGCATTTGTACGCCATGGAGAACATCGCTCTGGAACTGCTGGCTCCGCATCGCGCCGTCGCGTTCCGCGAGCGGTCGGGCATGATCGCCTTCCTCGTGTGGGGTAGGCCCGACGACGACGTCCCCGGCCGCATCGAGGCGGCGATCTCGAAGTACCTCAAAGCGTCGAGCGTCGTCTGCTTCGAACGGAACGAACAGGGCTTGGCGGGGGTGTCGAGCAGCTACCAAGCCGCGAAGGCGGCCGTCTACAAGCAGACCCAGCTGTCGCCGCTCGCGAAGAAGGCCAAGGAAATCGTCGAGCAGCGATACGGGGACCCGGAGCTGTCGCTGGAACGCATCGCGGGGGAGCTGAACGTGTCCGCCGTATATTTGAGCCGGCTGTTCAAGCAAGAGGCGGGCATCTCCTTCGTGCACTATGTATCCCAGACCCGCGTGAAGCACGCGATCCGGCTGCTGACGGGCACTGATCTCGCGATGCATGAAATCGCGGAGCGCATCGGCTACGAGTCGCAGCATTATTTCAGTACGGCGTTCAAACGCGCGACAGGCTATTCCCCGATTCAGTACCGGAAAGAAACGCCCAAAGGATAGCCTCACGGGCTGGCTTCCGACCCTCTCTGCGGAGAGGGTTATTTTTGTTTCTCAAAAACTTTCTCGGGGGTATTCAAAAAGAAACAAATCCGTGTTAGTATAAAAACAACATAAACAAAAACAAACAAACACATTCGGAGGTTGCAATCATGCCACAAAATCTTTGGGATTCCTCGAAAGCCGCAACATTGAAGCCGGGTCTTGACGAACTCGTTTACCGCTCGAACCTGCTTGGCACGGACCGTTCGGTCGCGAACTGGGGCGGCGGCAACACGTCGATGAAGACCGTGGAGAAGGACTTCCGCGGCCGCGACGTCGAAGTCATGTACGTGAAAGGCAGCGGCTCCGACCTCGGCACGATGCAGGCGAAGCATTTCACGGGCCTCCGCATGGACGACATCCGTCCGCTGTTCGAGCGCGACGCGATGACGGACGAAGAGATGGTCGCGTACCTCGCGAACTGCATGATCGACCACAAGCATCCGCGCGCGTCGATCGAGACGCTGCTGCACGCGTTCCTGCCGTTCAAGCATGTCGACCACACGCATCCGGACGCGATCATCTCGATCTGCTGCGCGGACAACGGCAAGCAAATCGCCGAAGAAATTTACGGCAACCGCTTCGTATGGGTACCTTACGTGCGCCCGGGCTTCACGCTGTCGAAGATGATCGCGCAAGGCGTCCGCAACAACCCGAACGCGGAGCTCGTCCTCATGGAGAAGCACGGTCTCGTCACCTGGGGCGAAACGTCCGAAGAAGCGTACCACAAGACGCTCTCCATCATTAATGAAGCGGAGCGCTACATCGAGTCGAAGGTGAACGAAGCGACGCTGTTCGGCGGCCAAAAGTACGAGTCGCTGCCGGAAGAAGACCGCAAGAGCGTGCTCGCGCGCATCATGCCGATCATCCGCGGCCTGGTGAGCTCGGAGCGCAAAATGATCCTGACGTACGACGACGCGGACGACGTGCTCGGCTTCGTGAACAGCAAAGACGCGGCATCGCTGTCGCAGGTCGGCGCCGCTTGCCCGGACCACCTCGTGCACACGAAAATGACGCCTTGCTTCATCGACTGGGATCCGGCGAGCAAAGACGTCGACGCGCTCATCGAGAAGGTGAAAGCGGGCGTAGAAGCGTATAAAGTAGAGTACGCGGCATACTTCGAGCGCAACAAAAACGAAGGCGACCAAATGTCCGAAACGTCCCCGCGCGTCATCTTGATTCCGGGCGTCGGCATGGTCAACACGGGCAAGAGCTGGGCGATGGCGCAAGTGAGCGGCGCGCTGTACCACCGCGCGATCGCCGTTATGCGCGGCGCTACGTCGCTGGGCAATTTCGTTTCGCTTAGCGAGAACGAGTCGTTCAACGTCGAGTACTGGCCGCTTGAGCTTTACAAGCTGACGCTCGCTCCGCCGGAAGCGGAATTCTCCCGCAAGGTGGCGTTCATTACGGGCGGCGCCGGCGGCATCGGCAGCGAAACGGCTCGCCGCCTCGTCTCCGAAGGCGCGCACGTCGTCCTCGCGGACCTCAACCTCGAGGGCGCGCAGAACATCGCGAACGAAATTAACGCGAAGTACGGCGACAACCGCGCGATCGCGGTCAAAGTCGACGTCACGAACGAGGAAATGGTCGCCGAGGCGTATGCGGTTACGGCGCGCAGCTACGGCGGCGTGGACATCATCGTCAACAACGCGGGTCTTGCGACGTCGAGCCCGTTCGACCAGACGTCGCTGAAAGAATGGAACCTCAACATGAACGTGCTCGGCACGGGCTACTTCCTCGTGGCGCGCGAAGCGTTCAAGATGATGAAAGAGCAAAAAATCGGCGGTTCGATGGTGTTCATCGGCTCCAAGAACTCGGTATACGCCGGCAAGAACGCGACGGCTTACAGCGCGGCGAAGGCGCTCGAAGCGCATCTGGCGCGCTGCATCGCGGCGGAAGGCGGCGAGTACGGCATCCGCGTGAACACGATCCTGCCGGACGCGATTCTTCAAGGCTCCGCGATCTGGAACTCGAACTGGCGCAACGAGCGGGCGGCCGCTTACGGCATCGAGCCGGATCAGTTGGAAGAGTACTACCGCAAGCGCACGACGCTGCTCGTGAACATTTTCCCGCGCGATATCGCGGAAGGCGTCGCGTTCTTCGCTTCTTCGAAGTCGGAGAAGACGACGGGCTGCATGCTGACGATCGACGGCGGCGTGCCGGCGGCGTTCACTCGCTAATCGATATTCCACAATCGAAACGGAGGAATCAGGCTCATGGCAGCTTCCATTGAAAAAAGCTACGCCGAGGCGAAAGAGCTGTACGCCGCTCACGGCATCGATACGGATCAGGTGCTGAAGCAGCTTGCCGACATCAAAATTTCGATGCACTGCTGGCAGGGCGACGACGTTCGCGGCTTCTTGTTCCGCGACCAGGCGCTCTCCGGCGGCATCTCCGTCACGGGCAACTACCCGGGCGCGGCCCGCACGCCGGAGGAGCTGCGCGCGGATCTCGAGAAGGCGTACTCGCTCATCCCGGGCAAGCATAAGCTCAACCTGCACGCGATTTACGCCGACACGGACGAGAAGGTCGATCTCGATCAGCTCGAGCCGAAGCATTTCCAATCGTGGGTCGACTGGGCGAAGGCGAACGGCCTCGGCCTCGACTTCAACCCGACGTGCTTCTCGCATCCGAAGTCGAGCGACGGCTTCACGCTGAGCCATGCGGACCCGGCGATCCGCCAGTTCTGGATCGACCACTGCAAGGCGTCGCGCAAAATCGGCGCGTACTTCGGCGAGCAGCTCGGCCAGACGTGCGTCACGAACGTCTGGATCCCGGACGGCTATAAGGACGCTCCGGCCGACCGCATGGCGCCGCGTCAGCGGCTGAAGGCGGCGCTCGACGAAGTGTTCGCGGAAGAGCTGAACCCGGCGCACAACCTCGACGCGGTCGAGAGCAAGCTGTTCGGCCTCGGCTCCGAAGCGTACGTCGTCGGCTCGCACGAGTTTTACATGGGTTACGGCCTCCAGAACAACAAGCTGATCTGTCTCGACGCGGGCCATTTCCACCCGACGGAGACGATCTCGAATAAGCTGTCCTCGCTCGCGCTGTTCGCGGACGGCATCCTGCTGCACGTCAGCCGCCCGATGCGTTGGGACAGCGACCACGTCGTCACGATGGACGACGAGCTGATGGACATCGCGCGCGAGCTCGTTCGCGGCGACCTGCTCGGCAAGACGTACATCGGCCTCGACTTCTTCGACGCGTCGATCAACCGCGTCGCGGCATGGGTCATCGGCACGCGCAACACGATCAAAGCGCTGCTGCGCGCGATGCTCGAGCCGGTCGAAGCGCTCCGCGCCGCGGAGCTCGCAGGCGACTACACGACGCGCCTCGCTTTGACGGAAGAGTTCAAATCGTATCCGTTCGGCGCGGTGTGGGACTACTACTGCGCGACGCAGAACGTGCCGGTTCGCGAGTCTTGGCTCGCCGACGTGAAGAGCTACGAGCAAGAAGTGCTTTCGAAGCGACAAGGATAACGGATACCACTGCCGGGAGGTACGCCGCATGAGCGTATTGGCTTTCGACCTTGGGGCGAGCAGCGGCCGGGCGGTCGCCGGGCGCCTCGAGAACGGACGTTTGGTCGTCGAAGAAATTCACCGGTTTCCGAACGACCCGGTACAGGTGGGGAACCGCCTGTACTGGGACATTCTCCGGTTGTATCATGAAATTAAGCAGGGCGTTATCAAGGCGCGGCAGGCGGGCATCGACGTGCGCAGCATCGGCATCGACTCGTGGGCCGTCGACTTCGGCCTGATCGGCGCGAACGGGGAGCTCATCGCGAACCCGTACCATTACCGCGACCATCATACCGACGGCATGATGGACGAAGTGTTCGCGAAGCTCGGCAAGGCGAACATTTACGCGAAGACGGGGCTGCAGTTCCTGCAGTTCAACACGATGTATCAGCTCGCGGCGCTCGTCAAGGCAGACAATCCCGCTTTGGCGGCGGCCGACAAGCTGCTGATGATTCCGGATTTGCTGCGGTATTTCCTTACGGGGATCATGAAAGGCGAATATACGAATGCCTCGACGACCCAGCTGCTCGGCGCGGAGAGCCGCGCTTGGGACGCGGAGCTCGTGGCCGGCGTCGGCGTGAAGCCGTCGCTGCTGCCCGACGTCGTGCAGCCGGGCAGCTTGGTCGGTCCGCTGACGCCGCGCGTGCAGGAGGAGCTGATCGTCGGGCCGATTCCGGTCGTCGCCGTCGCGGAGCACGACACCGCGTCCGCGGTCGTCGCCGTGCCGGCGCTCGATGCCGACTTCGCGTACCTTAGCTGCGGCACGTGGTCGCTGCTCGGCACCGAGCTCGATCATCCGGTGCTGACGGAGCAAGCGCTCGCGTGGAACTTCACGAACGAGGGCGGCTACGGCGGCACGTACCGTTTGCTGAAAAACATTATGGGCCTGTGGCTCGTCCAAGAGTGCAAGCGCACTTGGGATAAAGAAGGGAAAAACCATTCGTTCGCCGAGCTCGTGAAGCTGGCGGAAGCGGCGGCGCCGCACGCGGCGTACATCGATCCGGACGACGACCAGTTCCTCGCGCCGAGCGACATGCCCGCGCAAATTCGCGCGTACTGCCGCGCGACGGGGCAGCCGGTGCCGGAGACGGAAGGCGCGGTCATCCGCTGCGTGCTGGAGAGCCTCGCGCTGAAATACCGCTGGGTGCTCGAGCGGACGGAGCGGCTCGCGGGCAAGACGTTCGGCGGCCTGCACATCGTCGGCGGCGGCATTCAGAACGAGCTGCTGTGCCGCATGACGGCGAACGCGATTCGCCGCCCGGTGTGGGCCGGCCCTGCGGAAGGCAGCGCGATCGGCAACGTGCTCGTGCAGCTGATCGCCGCGGGCGACATTCCGGATTTGGCGGCGGGCCGTAGAATCGTGCGCGACTCGTTCGGCGTGGCGGAGTATGCGCCGGAGGACTTGGATGCGTGGGCGGCCGCGTACGAGCGGTTCGTGCGCGTGACGAAGCTGGAAGCGTAGGTTTCGGGTTTGCGGGAGTGCATCTAGTGCTTACAGAAGAGCAACGAAGGAGGAGGTAAGCCATGCTGGTGGCGGAGCGATTGCAGCGCATCGTCGAGCTTGTGAACGAGCGGAAGAGCATCCGCGTGACCGAGCTGAGCGAATTGTTCGCCGTGACGGAAGAGACGATTCGCCGCGATCTGGATAAGCTGGAGTCGGAGGGGAAACTTGCCCGGACGCACGGCGGCGCGATCAGCTTGGCGGAATCCGATACGGAAGTGCCTTATTACGAGCGGGAGGTCGTTCGCAAGGAGGAGAAGCGGCGCATCGCGGAGGAAGCGGTCAAGCTGATCCGCCCGAAGGACCGCATTCTGCTCGACGCGAGCTCCACCGCTTGGTACATGGCGAAACTCATTCCCGACATACCGCTCACGGTGCTGACGAATTCGATCAAAGTAGCGATCGAGCTGGCCGGCAAGGAGAAGGTCGAGGTCATCTCGACCGGCGGCATCGTGTCGCCGGGGTCGCTCTCCTACGTCGGTCCGCTCGCGGAGCGCTCGCTGGAGTCGTACCACGTCGACCGGCTGTTCCTCTCCTGCAAGGGAGCGCGTCTCGACCGCGGACTGAGCGAGTCGAACGAACTGCAGGCGCTTGTCAAGCGGCGTATGATCGAGGCGGCCGACGAAGTCGTGCTGCTCGCCGACTACTCCAAGTTCGGCGTGCAGGCGTTCACGCATGTCGCCGGCTGGGACCGCGTCGCGCGCGTCGTGACGGACGAGAAAACCGGCCAAGGCGACGTGGCGCGGCTGCGGGAGATGGGCATCGACGTCGTGCAGTTAAAGGGTTAGAGGGTTAATGTTTCGCCTTCGTAACGATATATGAGCTTACCTATTTAGGACCCTAACGTTCTTCCTGCGTTGGGGTCTTCTTGCTGCATAGCCGCAGCGGGACGTACGGGTATTTCGGGCCGAAGGACGGATCGACAATGCGTTCGGGTACGGAGACAATAGAGGAAAGGAGGCGGACGGGTGGTGCTGCAATTGGGGGAGGCTGTTCATCTGCGTTATGCTTCGGTGCGAACCGTCGCGGCCGCGCGGATCATCATCATCTTGATCGCGCTTGCGGCTGTGGCGGTCGGGTGCGAGGAAGCGCCGTCGAATGTCGAGGACGCGGGATGGACGCTGCCCGCCTTCGAGGGCGTCATCGCCGTCAAAGTGACGGACGAACGAACGGGCACGGTGGTCAGGCGCATCGACGATCCGGCTGCCATCGAGCAGCTGCTGGGCGGGCTTCGCCAAGCGGAGCCGTCGGGGATCGACGACCCGGAGATGTCCGGCAGGTTGCTGCGCGTGACCTTGACCGGGGCGGAAGGGGTGCGTACGTTCACGGTGAACGATTTGCGAGAGACGGACGCAGCGCGATACAGCGGGAAGGTGTATATCGAGGGGGAGGACGGCCGGACTCGGGCGTGGACGGTCAAGAGCGCTTGGATCGCGGAGTTGTGCGGCGAATTTCGACCGAACGATCCTCCGCTGCTGTATCTTTCGATAGCGAACGAAAGCGGCAGCGTCTCCGTCTGGGCCAACCGGCGCATCCGCACGGCGTCGGCGCCCATCGCCGTCGAATCGACGCTGCAGGTCGCCGGGTTGACCAAGGACGCTTCGGCGCCGGCGTACCGGATCGAGTGGAGCGACGCGCAGCGGTTCGTTGTTCGATTCGAGGAGCTGGGCGAAGGCGCAGCGGTCCGATTTCGGTTGGACGGTTTGATGACGGCCGATGGGGAAACGTTCGCGAACGCGGACCAGCCCCGCCGCAACGAGGTATTGTTGATCGGCCGGCCGGCGCATAGCCGTGCGCTGTGGTTCGATGAGGCCGGACGCCTCTTCCGGGCCGTTCGGTCGGAGCCGGCCGCGCTGGTGCAGCCGTTCGAGACGGAGGACGGGCCGGCGCTGCTGGCATACCATCTCGACGGAAGCCAGACGGCGATCGACTTGCGCAGCGGGGAGCGCCGCGCCTTCCAAATTGGAGCGTGGCCGGACGCAGCGGAGCCGTTCGGCAACGATTACGGCTCCGACGTGCTGTTCTCCGACCGCATGCACGGGAGCGCGACCTTCGCGGTGCACGGCAACCGCACGCTGTACCGCGTCGAGCCGTTCGGAGGCGAGACGGTCAAGCTGTACGAATCGCCGGTCCCGATTCGCTCGGTCGCATCATCGCCGGACGGGCGTCGCGTCGCGCTGCTCGTGTCGGCAGACGGTGGTTCCGGCGGCGCTCTGACCGCGGAGGCGGATGCGCTCGTGCTGAGCGCGTCCGGCGAGACGCTGCGTCGCATTCCCCGCGTCACGTTCGGCGGGCATAGCGACGGCTTCCTGTTCGTGCTGCCGATGCGATGGGCAAACGACAACACGATCGCCGTACGCCGCTACGACGGGGAGTCGGACGTCGCTTGGATCGACGCGAACAAGGGAACCGTGCGGCTCGAACGCCGTCCTGCGCTGCCCGAAGCCGCAAGGTCGCTGCTGGAGGAAGCCGTCGGCTGGCCGGCCGAAATTATAAAGACGGCGCCGCTGGACGGCGGACAGGTCGCGGTATGGACGCATGAGGGGAGCTGGCTCGTCGATGCCGGGCGGCGGAGGGCTGTTTGGCTTGGGCCGGGCGAGGCGCTGCCGTGGACCGGCGGGACTGCGTTCGTCGTGTGGGAATCCGTGCCGGACGTTCGGACGTACGACATCGGCATGCCGATGCCTTGATCGATGAGGCGGCGAAGCCGGGAAGGAACGATCGTTCCAGCCGGCAAGGGGAGCTCAAAGCCGTTTCGACCGGCGGCACGGCATCGTGCCGCCGGGCTCGCTTTCCTGCGTCCCCGCTCGCCGATTGCTCCGGCCCTCCGAATGGATTATGATGTTTGGCAAATGTGGTCCAATCGTTGTTTTGCGTGCACAATCAAATTTCTATCCAGATCATGCATGATCCTTGGGTCGATGTTCGAATACACATAGTTTCCGATTTTCTGTACCGTCTCTCTTCCTTCTTGAAGTTCTTCCGCGAGATGAGTCAGCGACTCCAACAGAGCATGCATAACGGACACATCATGCGCCCCATACAGTCTGAGTTGGTAAAAGGTCTTATATAAGAAGTCCTCGAACGTAAAGTAAGGAATTTCGAGAATGTATCCCTTCCCTCTCACAATCCAGCAGCTGCCCTTCCATGACCCAAGCTTGGCAAGCAAAATCCCAAGAGCTCTAATGCAGTAGATCGCCGTATTAGGGTCATTAATCCCGGGAGAAATCGCCCGCAAACCCGTTTCTATTATTTTTTCCATAACGAAGGCGATGTCTTGCTCGTTTGACCTTACTGGAGAAACCTTCACTGCGTTCGCTAATTTTTTTTGAAATTCCTCGGATAAAGTAGAGTGCCCGCGAATTTCCATTAAGGGCGCTCTTTTTCGTATGTATTGGCCAACCTTGGGAATAAGGAGAATCTTTAACTCTTTATAGCCTTTTCTTTTTATTGCTCTCTCCAACGCCAAGAAATCCACAAAGTTCAGATATCCCTCCTTCTCCGAATATATAGTCAAACATTCAGCCGCTGGCGTCGAGGAAGTGAGTTCGGATTCCCCGAGGGTACCGACGGTTTTAAACGCATGAATCAATGTAACGGCTTTTTCCGAAACAATTTGAATCAAAGTATTAACCCTAATGAACTTAGACACCTGGTGAATAAAATAAACGAAAAACAGCAGGCAGATCAATGCGAACAAGACAGCGACCGAAGCATCGACGTCTTTCGGAAGCGGCAGGCCTTTTTGTTTTGCCCGCCTGGTTGGTCCTCCCTCCAGAAGGGGGATCGGCGTCCCGGGGGCGGGTGCGTATGCGCTGGAGGATGATGATGGGAAGGAGGTACGCAAAAGAAGGGAGGGGTGGTGACAAAAGAAAGGTAGGAGGTACACATCATGGCGGGGCACAGGCGGGCGCAGGCACGCTGAAGACGGGTTATGGGAAGGGAGTACGCAAAAGAAGGGAGGGGTGGTGACAAAAGAAAGGTAGGGGGTACACATCATGGCGGGGCACAGGCGGGCGCAGGTGCGTTGGCGGCGCGTTATGGGAAGGAGGTACGCAAAAGAAAGGAGGGGTGGTGACAAAAGAAAGGTAGGAGGTACACATCATGGCGGGGCACAGGCGGGCGAGGCGCGCTGGAGACGGGTTATGGGAAGGGAGTACGCAAAAGAGGAGAGGGGTGGTGACAAAAGAAAGGTAGGAGGTACACATCATGGCGGGGCACAGGCAGGCGCAGGTGCGCTGGCGGCGGGTTATGGGAAGGAGGTACGCAAAAGAAAGAGGGGATGGTTACAAAAGAAGGGTAGGAGGTACACATCATGGCGGGGCACAGGCGGGCGCAGGCGGTTGCAGGCGCGTTGTCGCGGATGATGGGAAGGGAGTACGAGTACGCAAACAATTACAAAAATTGGCGCGTGTCGAATCGTGTTGATATATGTTGAAAATTGGCTGAATCGCATCTATAATGAGGGCACTGCACTATAGACGAAACGGCAAACCTTGCGAAAGCAAGCGGCGCAAAGCTATGGGCCTACGGAAACCGAGTTTCTACGGCCGCCAAGCTCCCGAACGGTAGATGCGAGCGGCACTCCCATCCTCCTTTTTGCGCCTGCGTGTTCACCGACAACGTGCGAAAGAGGAGGTTCTACCATGAACACGCAAAATTCCGGGGACTTTACTTCGTACCTGGCCGGCAAATATAGATCGCTGCGCAATGAGCTCCGCCATTACCCTGGCGCGTTGTTCTCCTACGTGGAAAAAGACGGACGTCACGTGTATACGCGGGCCGACGGCGGCATGATCCACGATGCGAACCTGCGTCCGGAAGATATTATAGGAAAAGACGCCGCATTTTTGGAAGCGTTACCATATAATCGGGAGCGATTCGCTTCGGCCTGGGCGGGGGCGAGGACGGAGTACGAAGCCGAAGTCGAGGGACGCTGGGTCTGGACGTCGCTGCGGCCGATCGAGCGGGGCGGCGCCGTCGTCGAAGTCGTCGGGTACGCGGCCGACGTGACGAAGCGGAAAACGGTGGAGCGGGAGCTCGCCGTCAGCGAAACGAAATACCGTATCATCGCGGAGAACGCGACGGACCTGATTAAAATTTTCGGAGGCGATGGGACGATCGTTTACGCCTCCCCTTCGCATCTGACGGTCTTGGGCTATGCTCCCGAAGAGGTGGAGGGCACGAACGGATTGACATTCGCTCACCCCGACTACGTGGGTGTCATCATCGATACGATCCGCAAGCTGAACGAAGAGCGCCGGTCGATTACCGTGCAGCTTCGTTTCGTGCACAAGAACGGCTCCGCCGTTTGGCTGGAGAGCAAACTGACGCCGGTGATCGAACGGGGAACGGTCGTGTCCATCATCGCCGTTTCGCGGGATATCACCGAACGGGTGCGCTTGGAAGAGCGGATGCGGGCGATGGCGTACGAGGATCCGATTACGGGTCTCGGCAATCGCCGCCGCTTCGAGGAGCGGCTCCCGACGCTGCTGAGCGAACAGATAGGCCGGCGGACGGCGCTGTACTTTTTCGACATGGACCGATTCAAAATCGTGAACGATTCGCTCGGTCACGACGTCGGCGACTTGCTGCTGAAGCAAGTGGCGAATCGAATCAAAGCGATGTTCGACGGGACGGAACATCTCGGGTTCCGCATGGGCGGCGACGAATTCGCCGTCGCCGCGCTCGGCATCGCGGATCGAGATGATGCCGCCGCCCGCGCCGCGGCGATCATGAACGCGTTCCGGGTTCCGTTCACGATCGGCGGCATGGAAATCAACGTCACGACGAGCATCGGGGTAGCGGTATATCCAGACGACGCGCAGGATCTGCAAACGCTCGTAAGAGCGGCCGACCAAGCGATGTACTGCGCGAAGGAGCAGGGGAAGAACACGTACGTCTTCTACAAGAATCGCGTCGCCGAGGACCGGAGGACGGGGCTGCAGGCGGAGAACGAGCTCCGGAAGGCGCTTAGAGCGCGGGAGCTGTATTTGGAATATCAACCGCGCATCGACATGCGCACCGGCCGTCTCGTCGGCGTCGAAGCGCTCCTCCGCTGGCGCCATCCGGAGAAAGGCGTCGTGCCGCCGTCCGATTTCATTCCGCTGGCGGAGGAGAGCGGCCTGATCGTGCCGATCGGGGAATGGGTGCTGAAGGAGGCGTGCGCGCAAAACCGGCGCTGGCAAACGGACGGCTTCCCGCCGATCGTCGTCTCCGTCAACTTGTCTCCGAAGCAATTCGCGTCCGCGGGGCTCGTCGAGACGGTCGAACAGGCGCTGCGCAGCTCCGGGCTGGAAGCGAAGTGGCTGGAGCTGGAAATTACGGAGAGCATGATGATGAAGAACGTCGAGGCGGGCGTCCGGCTGCTCGGCGAGCTGAAAGCGCTCGGGGCGAGCGTGTCGCTCGACGATTTCGGCACGGGGTATTCTTCGCTGAGCCTGCTGAAAAATTTCCCGCTCGATTCGATCAAAATCGATCGCAGCTTTATTCAAGACATTCCGTTCGGCATTCGGGACGCGGCGATTTCTTCGTCGATCATCGCGATGGGGAAGCATCTCGGGCTGAAGGTCGTCGCCGAAGGAGTCGAAACCGGCGAGCAGCTGCGGTTTCTGCTTGGCGCGGGCTGCCACGAATATCAAGGCTTCTTGTACAGCAAACCGGTCCCGGCGGCGCGCATTGACGCGATGCTCGGAGAAGCGCCGGGAAGACAATGGAACTAGCCGCCGGCTGCACCCGCCCGGAACCGTCCAGGTGCCGGGCGCACAGCCGATCGCGCCGTTAAAAAATGCTTTACGCTATTCAACATGTCTGATAAGCTGATAAGCAGAGAGTTTTATTTTCCCCGGAAGGTGGAACGGTCCCATGAAAGTGTCTTTATTCATCACCTGTTTAAGCGATGCGGTATACCCGCGCGTCGGCGAAGCGATGGTCCGGCTGCTCGCGCGGTACGGCGTCGCCGTCGAATTCCCGAAAACGCAAACGTGCTGCGGTCAGCCGGCGTTCAACAGCGGCTACTGGGACGAAGCGCGCGCTTCGGCGAAAACGCTTTTAGAGTCGTTCGACGACAGCGATTTCGTCATTTCGCCGTCGGGCTCGTGCACCGGCATGATTCACCACTACTATCCGAAGTTGTTCGAGAACGATCCGGTCATGCTGGAGAAGGCGAAGGCGCTCGTCGCGAAAACGTACGAATTCACGCAGTTCCTCGTGCAGGTGCTCGGGGTCGAAGACGTCGGCGCGACGTTCCCGCACAAGGTGACGTACCACCCGTCTTGCCACGGCAGCCGGCTGCTCGGCATTAAAGCGGAGCCGAGCAAGCTGATGGAGAACGTGCGGGGCATGGAAATCGTGCCGTTGCCATACGCGGAAGACTGCTGCGGCTTCGGCGGCACGTTCGCGGTCAAAATGTGCGACATCTCCGGCGCGATGGTGTCCGAGAAGACGGATCACGTGCTCGAAACCGAAGCCGAAGTGCTCGTCGGCCTCGACATGGGGTGCCTCATGAACATCGCCGGCAACCTGCGTTACCGCGGCAAGCCGGTCCGGGTTATGCATTTGGCGGAGCTACTTTACGAGGGGGTGTCGGCCGTTGAGCAGCGTTAATCACGGAAGCGGTCTCGCGACGGTCAAAGAACGCGCGGGCGTCGCGCTGAACGACGAGTTTTTGCGCAATGCGGTGAAGTTTACGACGGAGCGGCTTCGGAACGGCAAGAAAACCGCGTCCGCGGAGCACGGCAACTGGGACGATTGGCGAGAGCGCGGGCGGCAAATCCGGCTTCATACGATCGCGCACCTGGATTACTACCTGAACCAATTTATCGAGAACGCCCGCGCGAACGGGGTGCATATCCATTTCGCGGATACGGGGGCGGAAGCGGTCGACATCGCGCTCGCGATCGCGAAGAACGTCGGCGCGCGCTCGGTCGTCAAATCGAAATCGATGGTGAGCGAGGAGCTGCATTTGAACGCGGCGCTCGAGAAGGTCGGCATCGAGTCGATCGAGACGGATCTCGGCGAATATATTATCCAGCTCGCGAACGAAACGCCGTCGCACATCATCATCCCGGCGATTCATAAGAACCGGTACCAAATCGCCGAGCTGCTGTCGAAGGACGCGGGCGAGACGCTGCCGCCGGAGACGACGGTGCTCGCCGGCTTCGTCCGGAAAAAGCTGCGCGAGAAATTCCTCGAAGCGGACATCGGCATGACCGGCTGCAATTTCGCGATCGCGGAGAGCGGTTCGATGGTGCTGTTCGAAAACGAAGGCAACGCGCGCATGGTCACGACGGTGCCGAAAACGCAAATTACGCTCATGGGCATGGAGCGGATCATTCCGACGTGGGACGACCTCGAGGTGATGGCGACGCTGCTGCCGCGCTCGGCCACAGGCCAGCGGCTGACCGTCTATATGTCCGGCATTACCGGTCCGCGCCGGACGAACGACGGCGACGGCCCCGAAGAGATGCACATCATCATCGTCGACAACGGCCGTTCGCTGCAGCTCGGCGATCCGGAGTTCCAAGAGCTGCTCAACTGCATTCGCTGCGGAGCATGCCTCAACGCTTGCCCGGTGTACCGCCATATCGGCGGCCACGCGTACGGCGGCACGTACAGCGGTCCGATCGGCGCGGTGTTGACGCCGGCGCTCAATAAGAACGTCGCGGAATGGGACGACATCGCGAACGCGTCGAGCTTGTGCGGCGCCTGCTACGAAGCTTGTCCGGTCAAAATTCCGCTGCACGATATGCTGGTGTATTTGCGCAAACGCAAAGTGTCGAGCGGCAATGGCGACCCGCTCGAGAAGATCGGCATGAAAGGGTTCCAAGTGCTCATGTCGAACGCCTCCCGTTTCACCGGCGCGGTGAAGCTTGCGAAGTTCGGGCAGCCGCTGCTGGCGAGAGACGGGGCGATCAAGGCGAAAATCGGTCCGCTGAAAGGCTGGAATTCGTACCGCCACGCGCCGACGCTGCCGAGCGAATCGTTCCGCGACCGGTGGGAGTCGCTGAAGGGCGAGCTGAACCGGACGGCGGAGCCGCTCGCGGGCGAAGCGCGGCGCCGGATGGAAGAAGCGCTGGCGAAACGGAAGACGGGAGGGCACGGTCATGACTAACGATCTGTTGAAACAGCTGGAGGAGCGGTCCCGCGCGAAGCAGGCGCAGTTCATCGGCAACATCGCGAGCCGGCTCGGCCGACCGCAGGTGCGCGAGAAGCCGCGGCATCCGTTCAAGGGAGCGCCGGCGTTCTGGGACGAGTTCGAACTCGCGCTGGATGAGCGCATTCAGCTGTTCAGCGACAACTGGACGAAGGCGGGCGGCCACGTCGTGCGGCATGCGTCGATGGAAGAGGCAAAGTCGTGGATCGTCGGCAAAGCGTCCGAGCTGAAGGCGAAGCTGCTGCTGCGCCAAAACCAGCCGGAGCTGAACGAGCTCGGCATCGAAGCGGAGCTGCCGGACGCCGAGGTCGTCGTCTGGGACGAAGCGCCGCGCGATGAGCGGCTGACGGTGGCGGCCGGCGCGGACATCGGGCTCGTCGTCGTCGATCACGCGGTAGCGTACACGGGCTCGATCGTCGTGAAGTCGTCCGAACAGAAGGGACGCTCGGTCAGCCTGCTGCCGACGGCGCTGTTCGCGATCATCCCGGCGGATCGGATGAAGACGCGCCTCGGCGAAGTGCTGCGGCCGCTCGACGCGACGCCGCGCGAGGATTTGCCGGCCGGCGTCCACTTCATCAGCGGCCCGAGCCGCTCCGCCGATATCGAGAACGATCTGACGATCGGCGTTCACGGCCCGGGCGTCGTCTACGCGATCATCGTAGGGTAGGCGGAGCGGATGGACGTTTCGAAGCTGTCCAAGCGGAACCAGTACGAGCACATTACGGAGCAAATCAAGCGGCTCATCGTGGACGGCGAACTGAAGGCGGGCGACAAGCTGCCGTCGACGAAGGAGCTTTCCGAGCGGTTCGGCGTCGGCCGGTCGACGATGCGGGAGGCGCTGAGCGCGCTGAAGGCGATGGGGCTCATCGACATTCGCCAGGGCGGCGCCAGCACGGTGCTCGCGGTGCCGACGACCGGCATCGAAAGCTTGCTCGTCAATAAGCAGACGATTATGGATCTGCTCGAGGCGCGCCAATCGTTCGAAATATCGAATGCCGGGCTCGCCGCCCGCAAGCGGACGGAGGAGGACCTCGCCGCGTTCCGGGCGATCCTGACCGACATGCGCGACGGACTCGGGGACGAAGCGGCCGGAGAGCGCACCGACCTCGCGTTCCACCGGCAGCTGGCGAAGGCGACGCACAACTCGGTGCTGCTGACGCTGTTCGAGGCCGTCTCGTCGCAGATGGAGCTGGCGATCCGCGAGACGCGGCGCGCCGAGCTGTACGCGAGCCGCTCGGTGTCCGACCGGCTGTACCGCGAGCACATGGCCATCTTCGAGGCCGTGGAGCGCGGCGACGCGGCCGGCGCGGAGGCGCGCATGCGCGATCATCTCGAGCATGTGGAGAGCATGCTGATGCGGCATTTGCGCCGGTAAGACGACAACACCCCCGGTCCGTGGCGGACCGGGGGTGTTGTTCGTTGCGGCGCGCTATACCGCCGCCGCGCCAGCGCCTGCGCCTGAGCCGGTCGGCGCCGCCGGCTGCTCCGAGGCCGTCTCCGCGACGCCCGCGCCGTCCATGCGGCTCGCGCCCTGGAAGACGGCGCCCGCGTTCACGACGAGCGACTGACAGCGCACGTTGCCGTACAGCTTGCCGGTCGCCGTCAGCGTCAGCGTGCCCCTCGTCGTCACGTCGCCGCGCACGACGCCGGCGATGACGACGTTCCGGGCCGCGATGTTCGACTGCGCTTCGCCGCCTTCGCCGACCGTCACGTCGCCGCTGCATTCGATGTCGCCGAGCATGCGCCCTTCGATGCGCAGGCTCGCCTCGGACTTGATCGTCCCCTCGAAGACGCTGCCTTCCCCGATCAGCGTATCGGTCGCGGCGACGTCGATCCGTTTCCCTTTAAACATCATCGGTCATCCTTCCTGGTGTTGAATATACGGCTTCGGGTTGATCGCGGCGCCGTTCTTATGTACCTCGTAATGCAGATGCGGACCGGTGCTGCGGCCGGTCGAGCCGAGCAGCCCGATCTTCTCGCCCTTCTTCACTTTCTGGCCTTTCTTCACGAGCGTCTTCGACAGATGCATGTACACCGTCTCCAAGCCGTTCCCGTGACTGACGTAAATATAGTTGCCCATCGCGCGCTCGTAGCCGGTCCGCGACACCGTGCCGTCCGCGGTCGCGAAAATCGGATCGCCGACGCTGCCGCCGAAATCGATCCCTCGATGATAGGCGCTTTTGCGCGTAAACGGATCTTTGCGGTAGCCGAAGAACGACGTAATTTGCGTCGAGGTCGTCGGGTAAATCGACGGCGTGATGCGCCGCAAATACGCGACTCGTTCGGCTTCCTTCAGCGCTTCCTGCAGCGCGTTCTCGAGCCGCTCGGCTTCGCCGTTCATCGCAGCGATCGCATCCCGCGTCTCCTCGGAGAGGCGCAGGGCGTCGTCCGCATCGACGGGCACGAATTCGCCGCCGACGTTCGCCGATAAGACGGAGACCGCATCCCCGTCCGCGCGCGCCGCCTCGGCGGTCGGAACGTCGTCCTCGCCGGACAGCGCCAGGATTTCGCGCTCCAGCGCCCGCAGCTCGGCCATCTTGGCCGCGAACGCCTCCGCCTCCTGCGAGAGCCGAACGACTTCGTCTTGCAGCTTCGCAATTTCGGCGTCCTTCGCGGCCACCGTCGCCGAGAGAGCGTCCTGCGCGGCGGACGCGTCGGCCGCGAGCGCGTCGCGCGAATGCAGCAGCGCCGCATGGTTCGCGGCGAGCAGCGCGGAGGCGGCCAGAACGATCCCCGCGATGCCGGGCGCGGCGTACAGCCAGAACGCCGGAAGCCGAAGCCGCCGCACTTGGCGGTTCGCTTCGGGAATGATCAAGAGAGTAAACTTCTTCGTAAGCCAGTCGCGAATCATAACGTCTCCTTCTTGGCTTCGCTGCCGAACCTGAACTTCCGAACAACGGAAGTTAGTATGGTCATTTTTGGGATGGCGACACTTAGTAATATTCGCCAATTTCCGACGAATATCCTGCTTGACCCGTCGAAACGGGACATTTTTGATCGAAAACCGCGGGAAAATCGTCTTCGCGCGGCGAGAGGGGCGGGCGATAAGGAGGAGGGGAGGGGAGCGGTGCGGAGGGCGGTCGAGCGGCAGGAATACCGCCGGGGAAGGGCGGGAATACCGCCGCGGAAGGGCGGGAATACTATTCGTTACGCCCGGAGGTGACGCATCCATGATCTGGCTTACATTGGCGCTGATTTTATTCATTTTCCAAGTCGCAACGATTATGATCGCCGAATACCGGCGTCCTTCCAAAGGGTTCGCATGGCTGTCGATTTTGTTTCTGCTCCCGATCGTCGGATTCGTCTTCTACTATTTCATCGCCCGGGAGTATCGCCATCGCAAAATGATCCGCCGCCGCAGCAGCCGGGACGTCGACCAGAAGGTCCATCGGCATCCGCTGCCGGTCGTCAAAACGATTCAAAGCGCAGAGCAGTTCCCGAATCCGGCGATGCGCGGGGAGACGAGGCTGTTCGGCCTGCTGCGCAGCTTCCCCGATGCGGCGGTCACCGTCTGCAACGAGACGACGGTGCTCGCGTCCGCGCAGGAGACGTACCGGTTGATGCTGCAGGACATCGAGCGGGCGGAGCATCATATTCACATGCTCTATTACATATGGAACGACGATATCTATGGGCGAAAATTTCACGATGTGCTCATACGCAAAGCGCTGGAAGGCGTCGAGGTGCGCGTCATCTACGACGGCATCGGCGCGTATTCGACCCCGAAAGGGTTCTGGGACGGACTTCGCCGCGCGGGAGGGCAAGTGCACTGCTTTCTGCCTGCATTCATCGCGTTGTTCGACAAGCGGATCAATTTTCGAAACCACCGCAAAATTACGGTCGTCGACGGCAACATCGGGTACGTCGGAGGCATCAACATCGGCGACGAATATACGGGGAAGGACAAAAAGCTGGGGTATTGGCGCGATACGTCGGTACGGATCGAAGGGGACGCGGCGCTCGAGCTGCAGCGGACGTTCATGAACGACTGGGAGCTCGTCTGCGGCGAACGGCTCCCGTATTCGGAGGACTATTACCCGAAGCATGGCGTCGCCGAAGGCGAAGCGGTGCAAATCGTGCCGGGCGGGCCTGACACGCAGTGGGACATGATTCTCGAGATGTATTTCGCGTCGTTCATCTCCGCGAAGGAGCGCATTTACGTCACGACGCCGTATCTCATCCCGGACCAAAGCCTGCTTATGGCGCTCAAAACGGCGGCGCTCGCCGGCGTCGACGTCCGCATCGTCATTCCGGGCATCGCCGACTCGAAACTGACGCTGTGGGCGTCGCTGTCGTACGTCGAGGAGCTGCTGCTCGCCGGCGTGCGCGTTTACCGCTACTGCAAAGGCTTCATGCACGCGAAAACGGTCGTCGTCGACACGCATTTCGCGATGACGGGCACGGCCAACATGGATTTGCGAAGCTTCTTCAGCAATTTCGAAATCAACGCGGCGTTCTTCGACGAACATATCGTCCGCCGGTTTCTGGAAGATTTTCTGCTCGATTTGGACAACAGCGAGGAGATCGAGCTGCGCGGGTTCGCGCGCCGAGGCCGGCTGCAGCGCGCCAAGGAAACGATCGGACGGCTGCTGGCGCCGCTGCTCTAGCGTCGAATTTACCGGGGCTTCAGCGCGGCCAGCACCGCGTCGAGCGACTGCGGCGGCACGCGGCGGATCAAATCCCCGTGCGCGTTCAGCCGCGCTTCGATGTTGCGCAGATGAAAGTCGGCGGGCCTCACCTTCGGATGCAGTTCGTCGTAAAACAGCGGGGTGGACAAGGTGCCGCCCTTTTTGGCGCGCGGCGTGTACGGGGCGGACAACGTTTTCCCATACCAATGCTGCAGGTAATCGAAGTAAATGAGCGTGCCGCGGTCTTTTTTCAACCGTTCGATCGTAAACAAGCTCGGGTGCGTCTGGACCAAATAATCGCCTAAAAATTTGCCGATGGCGCGCAGCTGCTCGAACGTGTACCCGCGGCGAATCGGCACGTAAATTTGGACGCCGGTCGCGCCGGACGTTTTGGCTACGCTTTGGATGCCGAGCGAAGCGAGCAGGTCGACGACGATTTTGGCCGCCTCCATGATGCGGGGCTCCTCCTCGAGCGTCGGATCGATGTCGATGAGCCACTCCGCGGGCAGCTCGTCGTTCACGTAATGAAGGGACGGATGGAATTCCAGGCACGCCAAATTGCCGAGCCACAGCAGCGTCGGAAGCGAGTCGAGCACGATGTAATTGATGCCGCCGAGCTCGGCCGTCTTGACGAAGTCGGGCGCGCCTTTGGGGCAGTTTTTTTGATAAAACGATTCGTCGTGGATGCCGTGCGGCCAGCGGATCGTCGTTAAATAACGGTTCGACGTGTACGAAAGCAAATAAGGGGAGAGCGCGATCAATCGGTCCAAAAACTCGAGCTTCGTGATGCCGATGTCCGGCCAAAGCGGCTTGTTCGGGTTCGTGACGACGATCTCCTGTCCGTCGATCGTGACGACGCCTTTCTGCGCGCGGGACGGGGCGTAGGTCGCGTTCGCCATAGGGAAAACCTCCTTCCGCGGAAGCGGCGGGATTTTCCCTAGTATGAGCGTAACGCGGGGTTATGAATCAGTGGATGTCTTTCTTTTTGAAACGGCCGCCCTTCACGTCATGAATGTTGCCGACGGCGAGGAACGCGCCGGGATCCCGCTCTTCGACGATCGATTTCAGCTTCGCTTCCTCGAGGCGGGTAATGACGCAGAAGATGACCTTCTTGGCGCCGCCGGTAAAGCCGCCTTCGCCGTTCAAGTACGTCACCCCGCGGCCGAGCCGCTGCATGATCGCTTCGCCGATTTCCTCGTACGTATCGCTGATGATCCACACCGCTTTCGATTCGTCGAAGCCTTCGATCGTCACGTCGATCATTTTAAAAGCGATATAATACGCGATCAACGAATACATCGCCCGGTCCCAGCCGAACACGAAGCCGGCGCTGCCGAGAATGAAGACGTTGATGAACATGACGAATTCGCCTACGGAGAACGCCGTCTTTTTGCTGAGCAGGATCGCGACGATTTCGGTGCCGTCGAGCGAACCGCCCGAACGGATCACCATGCCGACGCCGACGCCGAGAATGATGCCCCCGAACACGGCGGCGAGCAGCGGATCGATCGTAAGCGGCGGAATCGGATGCAGCAGCGTCGTGCCGATCGACATGACCGCGACGGCGTACAGGGTGGATAATGCGAACGTTTTGCCGATTTGCTTATAACCCAAAAATAAGAACGGAAGATTGAGCAGGAGCAGGAAAGCGCCGAGCGGGACGTGCGTCAGATGGGAGGCGATGATCGAGATGCCGACGATGCCTCCGTCGATGATGTTGTTGGGGACTAGGAAAATTTCGAGACCGACGGACATCAAAGCGGCGCCCAGCGTTAAGAATAACGTGCGCCGGAGCAGCTTCGCTTTGGACAACCGGTGGTGCTGCGACGGCTTCGGACCCATGGCGGCGGCGTTCATGTTCATAGACTCACGACTCCTCTCCTTTTTTATCCGCAGGAGTCAGCGCGAATTCGGTGGCGAGCTCGTTCACGATCCAATCGATCGCGCACAGCTGGCCTTGCAGAAAGTCCCGCTGCCCCTCGTATTCCTCTTGTTCGATTTGCTGCTTGAGCGTCTGTCGGCGGAGCGACAGCACCGCCAAATAATGCTCGATTTTCGATCGGCGGAACGTTTCGGGCATCCCAAATTCTCCTTCCCTCGCAGGGATTGATACAATTGTATACGATTGTATACGTAATATGCAAACAAAATAGCCCTTCGGCGGATGCCGAAGGGCTTCGTTGCGGGAACAACGTTAGTTGCGGCCTGCGGTGATCGCGGCGGTCAGAAACTGCTCCAGCGCGGCGGGCTCCGCAAGCTTCGGGTGGCGCAGCAGTCCGTCCGCCGTAATCTCGAGCCCCGTGACGGCGACGGGGAACGGACGGTCGAGCCAAACGACCGTCTCGCGCTTCAGTTCGGCGGGGGCGGTCCCGCCGGGGAACGGGCTGGCGGCGGCGCGGTGCGCGGACGCATAGGCGGCGAGAGCGGCGCGGCTCCGCTCGTTGAGCCCGAGCGAGGCGCGGCCGAGGTAGACGCCCTCGTACAGAAGCGCGAGGCTGGCGACCCGGCCTTCGCGGAACGTCACGCCGACGCAGACGGCGTCGTAACGCTGGATCGTCCGCTTCTTATACGAATCCTTGTGCCGCTTGCCTTCCGCGTACGGCGCGGACAGCCGCTTGCTGACGATGCCTTCCCAGCCGCGCTCCTCGACCCACTGCCACAGCGCCGGACCGTCGCGGAATAGATCGGTCACGAACAAGGCAGGGTCGCCGTCCGGAGGGAACGCCTCCCGCAGCCGCGCGTAGCGCTCCGCGTACGGCCGGTCGCGCAGATCCTCGCCGTCGATCGCGAGCAGATCGAACAGCACGTACGACACCGGCGCTTCCGCGCTGCTGCGCGCCAAGGCGGAGGCGGTGCGGGTCCGTTCGCGCTGCAGCACCTTCTGGAAGACGGGACGACCGCGCGCCGCGTCGAAGTAGACGATTTCGCCGTCCAGCAAATAAGAGCCCTCGAGCCGCTGGAGCCGTCGCACGACCTCCGGGTACGTGTCGTTTTTGCGGAGCAGCTTTCTCGAGAACAGCTCGACGTCGCCGCGGTCGACGCGCGCGAGCGCGCGGACGCCGTCCCATTTCAGCTGATATCCCCAATCCGGTCCCTCGGGAATGTCGTCTCGGGCGATCGGCCCCATCGGTTCGGAGGGCAGTGCGAGCGCGCCGCTCCCGCGGGCTTCGGCGGGGCTCGAATGGTTCATTATGACACCACCTGTCGTGATTAAAGTGGAGCTCGGCTATAACGTGGAGGCCGCCTGAATGAATCGCTCCTTGACCTCCAGCAGCCGATGCTCGATGTCCGCCACCTGGCGCCGCAGCTTCGAATGATCGTCCGCGGACCATTGTTTGGGGCGCGGCGAATACAAATTCGCGTTCCCGATCACCTTGTCCCCGATGACGAGCGGGGTCGTGCAGAAGGCGCGAATGTTCGACTTCAACAAATCGCGGCGATGGTTGAGCGAGACGAAATGCTCCGACGATTCGACGTCATGGATGGATACGATGCGCCTGCCGTACTCGGGAACGCCGTCGCTGCCGTTAATATCGGCGGCCACGCAAAGACCGTTGGCATACTCGCGGTAATGAAGCGGCACGTTCGGATCGGCGCCGACCCACAGACGCTTCTCCTGTTGGTCGAACAAATAAATGCCCAAACAGACGTCGTCTTCGAAGTGCCGCTCGATCGACGCGCAGATGCGGTTGAGGCGCAGCTTCGTTTCCATAAAGATATAATGCTCCGAACCGATCATTTCCTCTCGGTACAATTGTTGAAGCAGATCCGAAACGTTCTTCTGCCCGGCCAATCGGCGGTTGATTTTGCTCACGGTTTGCCGGACGTCCTTCGACAGTTGGAACGTCTTTAAGGAAGTGACGATGCGGTCCATGATTACCCTCCTCGCGATTTTCGAATCGTAGCGTCCCGGAGCTGCTTCTTCGCGTCGTCCGCCGCGCGAAGCAGCTTGAGCAGCAGCTCGATTTCCTCGTCGGACAACGGCTCGCCGTTCCAGTGCAGCGAATTTTGGGGCGCGCCGGAAGCGTCGCTCGCTCTGGCGGGAGGCGCGGGAACGTCGGTCACGCCGAGCAAGTAATCTGAAGAGACGTTGAAAATGCGGGAGATTTCCGCGACGGTCGCAAGGGCTGGCTCCCGGGCGCCGCTTTCGTAGCCGGCTACGGTACTCTTGGCCGTGCCGATCCGATTCCCGAGCTCGAGCATGGACATCCGGTGCTTTCTGCGCAATTCTTTGAGTCTGGCCGAGAAAACGGTCATGGGACATTACTCCTTAAAATTAAGATTGATTCGCAGGGCGAACGAGCAATATAATGAGGTAAAGTTCGCGAAATGCGAACTAACTTGTGCATATCGTAAAATCATGCCGTACTACCCATTTTATCCGAACGGAAGGATCAAGGCTATGAAAATAAGCGCGAAGCTCGGGGTCGGATTCGGTTCGATCGCGTCCACCATGCTGCTGCTGTCGGCGCTTGCCGTCGGCAGCCTCTCTCTCCTGGAGCAGCAGGTCAAGAACATAACGCAGTCGCAATATCCGAAGGTAGAAACGGCCGCCGCGATCGATCACGACATCGGCGTTATCGCTCGCAGCATGAGGAACTATGTCCTTGCCGCTTCTGAAACGGTCAGAACGGAGGAACTCCGGCGTCTGGAAGCCGCCGAGGCGTCGGCCGTCGAGTCGTTCGAAACGATGCGGCAGCTGGCGACGGACGAAGCGACCGCGGTCGCCGTCTCGAAGCTGGGCAGCGTCGGGGCCGACTACTTATTATATCAAGACCAAGTGATGGACCTCGCGCAAGCGGGGCGAACGGCGGAAGCGTCGCGGCTGCTCACCGAAGAGGCCGGTCCGTTCCAAGCGCTCACGCAGGCCGTGGACGAGCTGCAGTCGGTCAGCCGGTTGTCCGTACAGCGGGCGGCGGCCGACGCGGAGCGGGAATTTCGGGAGAAGAGCGCCGTTCTGATCTCGATCTCCCTGCTCGCCCTAACGATCGGCGGCGCGGCGACGTTCTGGTTCAGCCGAACCGTCGTGACGGGGCTTCGCCGCGTGTCCGGCGTCATGAACGAATTCGCGTCCGGGACGATGGACGCGGCCATCCGCGTTACGTACCGGGCCAAGGACGAAATCGGCGCGGTCGCGGAAGCGTTCAACGCGATGGCCGACGCGCTGCAGCGCCGGCACGAAGAAGGGCGGCGCTGGGCGGAGGCGAACGAAACGCAGCTTTGGCTGCATACGCATCTGGATCGCCTGATCGTTTCGCTGCAGCAGGCCGAATCCGTGGAGGGGCTGTCGGAACGGCTGCTGCGCGAGCTGTCGCCCGTCGTCGGCGCCGTCTGCGGCGTCGTCTACGCCTCCGGGGCGGACGATCGCCGCTACGAGCTGGCGGGCGCGTACGCGATCCCGGCCGGCGCCGCCTCCCGGCTGCGTCCGTCGCTGACGGCCGAGGACGGGCTCGCGGGGCTCGCGATCGCCACGGGCGAGCGCCAGCTGCTGCGCGACACGAAGCATCGCGAGCTGCGCATCTCCAGCGCGCTGCTCGATCAGCCGGCGTCGGCGATTTACGTCTACCCGATCCGAGGCGTCGACCAGGTCGAGGCGGTGCTCGAATTCGCCGTTCGCGAGGAGCTGACCTACGAGCAGGAGGAGCTGATTCGGCAGCTGTCGACCCGGGCGGGCCTCTTATTCAACAAAGCGAAAAACCAGCATCGAATCGCTTCGCTGCTGCGCAAGTCTCAAGAGCTGACCGAGGAGCTGCAGCAGTATGCCGAGGAGCTGAACGCGCAGCAGGAAGAACTGATGCAGTCGAACGCGGAGCTCGAGGAGCAGACGGCGGCGCTGCAGCAGTCGGAGAAGCTGCTGCAGGAGCAGCAGAAACGGCTTACGACGATGAACGCGGAGCTGGAGGGGAAAGCGGAGGAAGCCGAAGCGGCGAACCGGGAGCTCGAGAAGCGGGCTCGTCAGCTGCTCGCCGCCTCCACCTACAAGTCCGAATTTTTGGCGAACATGTCCCACGAGCTGCGCACGCCGCTCAACAGCATGCTCATTTTGGCGAAGCTGTTGTCGGAAAACAAAGAGGGACGGCTGACGGACAAGCAGGTCGAGTACGCGGCGACGATTTACTCGTCGGGCAACGATTTGCTGTCGCTTATCAATCAAATTCTCGATCTCGCGAGCGTGGAGTCCGGCAAGATGCAGATCCAAGAGGAGCCGGTGCCGACGCGGGATGTGGAAGACTTCGTCCGGCGCAATTTCGGCGCGATCGCGCTGCAGAAAGGCATCGAGCTTCGGTTCGAAAGCGATCCCGACATCCCCGTCTCCGTGCTCACCGATCCGCTGCGGCTGCAGCAAATTTTGCGCAATTTGCTCTCCAACGCGTTCAAATTTACGGAGCGCGGCAGCGTCACCTTCGCGATGCGGCGCAGGGAGCGGGGCGGAGAGCCGCCCGCGCTGGAGCTTGCGGTGCGCGATACGGGCATCGGCATCCCGAAGGAGAAGCAGGAGCACGTTTTCGACGCTTTCGTGCAAATCGACGGCTCGATCCGGCGGAAATACGGGGGCACGGGGCTCGGCTTATCGATCAGCCGCGAGCTGGCCGCCATGCTCGGCGGGGAAATCCGCCTCGAGAGCGAAGTCGGGAAGGGCAGCGCGTTCACGCTGATCCTGCCGATCCGCAAAGCCGCTGCCGCGGCGAGGGAGCTGACCGAGGAGCTCGGGGCGGCGCTTCCGGAAATCGCGGCGTCCGCGCCGCCGATCGTCCCGACTGCGCCTGCGGCCGCTTCGGCCGCCGAGCCGGCCGAGCCGCGGATGCCCGCCTTCCCGGGACGCACGATTTTGATCGTGGACGACGATATTCGGAACGTCTTCGCGCTGTCGAGCCGTTTGGAATCATGCGGCGTGCAGACGCTGCACGCCGAGAACGGCAAAGCCGCCATCGAGGTGCTAGAGGCGCATGAGGAGATCGACCTCGTGTTGATGGACGTCATGATGCCGGAGATGGACGGCTACGAAGCGATTCGCCGCATTCGGGCGAATCCGGTGTACGCGGAGCTGCCGATCATCACCGTCACGGCCAAAGCGATGAAAGAAGATCGCGAGATGAGCCTCTCGGCCGGAGCATCGGATTATATTACGAAGCCGATCGACATGGACCGTCTGATGACGCTGCTCGCCGTTTGGCTGCACGGCAAAGCGTAGTCAGGAGACAAACGATGCTTTTACTATAGTACCAGGGGGGGATAGGATGAGCGCAGCGGTTAGCGAGCGAATCAACATATTAGTCGTGGACGATCGTCCGGAAAATTTGGTGGCGCTCGAAGCGCTGCTGTCGTCGAAATACGTCAATCTCGTGAAATGCGATTCTGGGGAAGCCGCGCTCAGATATTTGTTGAAAGAGGACTGCGCCCTCATCCTGCTGGACGTCCAGATGCCCGGGATGGACGGTTACGAAACCGCCCAGCTCATCAAGACGAGGGAGCGGTGCAAGGACATCCCGATCATTTTCATCACGGCGATCAACAAAGACCCGGAGCATGTCCATTACGGCTATGCCCTCGGCGCCATCGATTATATTTTCAAGCCGTTCGACCCGGACACGCTGAAAGCGAAGGTCGACAGCTTGCTAGAAATGCATTTGAGCAGCCAGAGGCTGGTCGAGCAGACGAGGCTGCTGAACGAGAAAACGAAGGAGCTGGAGCAGGCGAACGCGAGGCTGCTACGGCTCGCCGCCGATCTGCAGCGGGCGGAAGCGATGGCGAAGGTGATCGGGGAGACGTCGTCGGACACGATGATCACGTTCGACGAAGAAGGCGTGATCACCTCCGTCAATCCGGCCGTGACCCGCATGTTCGGCTATGCCCGGGAGGAGGTGCTCGGCGGGTCGATCGACCGGCTGTTCCGGGAACCGTTCCTGCGGCGTTATGTCCGGTCGGGCGAAACGCCTTGGCCGAACGAGGATACGCTTGAGCTGGAAGCGATCGACCGCGGCGGCGCGTTGTTCCCGGCGGAGGTGCAGCTGCACGAGACGCGCCTCGAGCAGCGCCGGATCTACGCCTGCACGATCCGGGACGCCACCGAACGGAAGGCGCAGCTCGAGCAGCTCGAGTACATGGCCTTGCACGACATGCTGACGGGGCTGCCGAACCGCATCCATCTGCACGAGGCCGTTCGCCGTCGCCGCGGGGAGCCGTTCGCGCTCATCATGTTCGACTTGGATCATTTTAAGACGATCAACGATACGCTTGGGCATTCGTACGGGGACGAGCTGCTGAAATGCTTGAGCCGCGAGCTGCTCGCTCTCGTGCCGGCGGACGGCGTCGTCGCGCGGATGGGCGGGGACGAATTCGCCGTCCTGCTGCCGAACAGCGGCGCCGCAGAGGCCGAGCGGGCGGTCCAGAGCATGATTCAGATCATCGAACAACCCGTGTCGGTCGACGGCATTACGCTCGCGGTCGGCGTCAGCATGGGCATCGCGCTCAGTCCGACGCACGGCGACGACCCGGAGACGCTGCTTCGATGCGCCGACGTCGCGATGTACTCCGCGAAGACGAGCAGCGTCGGCTACGCCGTCTACGACAAGTCGGCGGACGGCAACAGCCCGTACCGGCTGTCGCTGATGGGCGATTTGCGCAGCGCCGTCGAGAAGGGGCAGTTCCGCCTTCATTACCAGCCGAAGCTCCGGATCGGCTCCCGCTCCGTCGCCGGCGTCGAGGCGCTGCTCCGCTGGGAGCATCCCGAGCACGGGTTCGTGCCGCCCTGCGATTTCATCCCGCTCGTGGAGCAAACCGGCTTCATCCATACCCTCACCTTGTGGGTGCTGGAAGAGGCGATCCGCCAATGCAAGGCGTGGGAGGATGCCGGCATCGACCTGCCGGTGGCGGTCAACTTATCCGTACGCTGCCTTCAGCATCAGCAGTTTCCCCAATTGGCGTCCGGCTTGCTGAGAAAATATAGGCTGCCGGAGCATAAGCTGCAGCTCGAAATTACCGAAAGCTTCCTGATGGCCGACACGGCCCGGGCGACGATCGTGCTGGAGCAGCTGCACCGCAGCGGCATTCGCCTCGCGATCGACGATTTCGGCACCGGCTTTTCCTCGCTCGCCTATTTGAAGCAGCTGCCCGTCTCCCAAGTGAAAATCGACAAATCGTTCGTCATGTCCATGCAGAAGGACGACAGCAGCGCGATGATCGTGCGCTCGATCATTCAGCTCGCCCACAATTTGCGCATGGGCGTCGTCGCCGAAGGCGTCGAATGCGCCGAAGCATGGGAGACGCTGAGCGGCTGGGGCTGCGACGAGGCTCAAGGCTTCTACATCGCGAAGCCGCTGCCCGCGGACGCCTTCGAAGCGTGGCTTAGGGACGAATGCGACGACGCGCGCTGGACGAAGGGCGGGGACGGCGCATGAGCGGCCGCGACTTGACCGACGAGGAGCTGCTGCGCCTGATCCGCGAGCTGGGAGGCGGCGGCGGTTCGCCGCTCGCGCCGTCGAAGTCCGATCGTTCGGTTCGGGCGGACGGCAGCTGGGCGATGATCGTCGGGGGCGACGTCGCGATCCATTACGGCGCCGGCTTCGCCGCGGGCGACATCGTCATGGAGGCGAAGCCGCCCGTCAAGCTGTACGTCAACGGCGCCGCGGTCGACGGGAAGGCGATATTGGAGAAAGGGGACCGGGTCGGGTGGAGCGTGGAAGAGCCGCCGATGTTCCGGATCCATGTTTCGCCGGACGGGATTCAAGCGCACCTGCATATCCGCGCGGCGGTACGGAAGCCGTGGCGGCTGCTCCCGAAGGAAGCTTCCTCGCACCTCGTCCTGGAGGCGGGGGAAGACGAGGAGGGGGCCGCGCAGCCGTTAAGCGCCGCGGACGTCATCGGCCGCATTCACGAGATGGGCGTCTCGTGCAATTTGAACTTGCCGGCCATCCTGCAGGAAATCGCCGAGCCTACATACGAGCCCGTGTTGATCGCCCGGGGCGTCGAGCCGATCCCGAGCCGGGACGCCGAGCTGACGTTGTATTTCGCGGAGCGGATCGAGAGCGTGTTCCGCGAAACGGACGGTTCGATCGACTTCAAGAACCATCTTCGCATTCCGCAGGCGGCCGCGGGGGAGCGGATCGCGAGGCGAACAGCCCCCGTGCCGGGCGTCGCCGGCCGCAACGTGTTCAACCAAGCGATCGTGCCGCCCGCTCCGGCGGACGTCCCGATCCGCGCCGGACGTTACGTCGACATAACGCCCGACGGCGATGTCATCGCGCTGAAGGCCGGAAGGCCGAAGCTGTCGGGGGATCGCGTGAAGCTGTTCGACATCACGACGGAATACGTCGTGTTCGGGGACGTCGACCTTGCGAAGGGCAATATCGTCTTCTCCGGGGACGTCGTCATCTACGGCGACGTGCTGGAGGGGATGATCGTCGAATCGCTCGGCAACACGTACGTGTTCGGCAACGTATACGGCGCCACGATTACGGCGACGGGCAGCATCTACATCTCCGGCAACGCGACCAACAGCTATTTGTACTCCGGGTATTTCGGCGTCGTCTATAACCGGTTGTATTCGTACACGAAGGCGCTCGGCGAACAGCTGGAGTCGCTGCTCGCGGCGGCGGCGGAGCTAGAACGCGCCGTCCGGGCGCAGGGCAGAACCGCCCGGGTCGGGCACCTGCTCGCGACGCTCGCCTCCGCGAAATTCGCGGGCGTGCCGAAGACGATCCAGGAGTCGCTGGCTGCCCTGACGCATGTGCGCAGGACGGACGGCGAAGAATGGGGCGACCTGCGCCGGCAGCTGGAAGCCGTCTCCGGGCCGCTCGGCTTCCTCGGGCTGGCGTCGGCGGAGCCGCTGGAGCGGCTGCGCGAGCTGGCCTCTAGGTCGTTCGAGACGATCGAGCGGATGCAGGAGCGCCAGGTGACGATCCAGTTCGCACAGTGCAACGGTACGACGGTCAAGTCGAACGGCGACATCGCGGTAACGAAGGAGGGGACGTTCCAAAGCCGCCTCTTCGCCCGGGACGGAATCGTATTTAAGAGCAGCGGCGCCGTCTGCCGCGGCGGGGAGCTGGAAGCCGGCGGCCTCATCGCGCTTATGTCCGTCGGCGGCCAAAGCGGCGGGGAAGCGGTCATCCGCTCCAACCAGCGCATCTTGGCAGAGCGGATTTACATGGCGAAGCTGTGCATCGGGCGAAGCGAGCAGTACGTGCAGCGGCCGATGCAGCAGGTGACCGCGTATTTGAACCGCGGCCGGCTCATCGTCGAAGGAGAAGCGATATAACAGAACGAGGGAGAGGCCGCCTTGGCCTCTCCCTCGTTCCGTTAACGCGTGCCGATCGGCGTCTTCGGCTCTCCCGCCGGCGCGCCGTCCTCGGCGCCGGCGGCGCGGCGCGGCCGCCCGCGCTTCTTCGGCGCGGCGGGAGCGCCCGCCCCTGCGCCGGTCCCGGCTCCGGCCGGCGCGCCCGCGCGGTCCGTCGCCGCGGCGATGTCCGGCGTCTTGCCCTGCGCCGCTTGGAGCGACGCCTGCAGCGCGCTCATGAGATCGATGACGTTCGTCCGGCGCTGCTCCGGCACGACTTCGATCTCTTGGCCCGCGACCTTCGCTTGGATGAGCCCCATCACCTGCTCGCGGTAGTCGTCGTGATATTTCGACGGATCGAACGGTACGGACAGCTGCTCGATGAGCATCTTCGCCATCAGCAGCTCCTTCTCGCTTACGGCGCCGCGAACCGTCTGGAGGTTCGGCACGTTGGCGGCGGAGCGCACCTCGTCCGGATAAAAGATCGTCTCCATGCTGATGCAGCCGTCCACGATCCGGATCGCCGCGAGCGACGATTTGTTGCGGATCGTCACTTTGGCGATGCCGATTTTTCCCGTATCCTGCAGCGCGGCGAGCAGCAGACCGTACGCGTTCGCGCCGGTGTCGCCGGGGCCGAGATAATACGTTTTCTGAAAATAAATCGGATCGATCTCGCTTAAGTTGACGAAGTCGACGATTTTAATTTCGCGGCTCGCGTCCGCGGAGAGCGCGTCCAATTCGTCCTTGTCGAACCGGACGAAGCGCCCTTTTTCGTATTCGAAGCCTTTGACGATTTCTTCGTTCTCGACGGGTTCCTCGCAGTGGGGGCAGCGGCGGCTGTACGAAATCGGCGTGCCGCATTTGCGGTGCAGCATACGCATCGAGATGTCCTTGTCTTCCGTTGCGGCGTACATTTTGACCGGGATGTTGACAAGCCCGAAGCTGATCGCGCCTTTCCAGATCGTATGCATAACATAAGCCTCCCGCGGATCGTTTCCATGTAGTATGGCACGATCAGGAGGAGGCTATCGAATTAATTGATAATTTTTTCGATTTCGACATCGCTTCGCGCGAGATCGACGAACGCGTCGCCGACCCGGACGAGGGGCTTGAACAATTCGGTCGTATGATTGAGAATGATTTCTCCCACTTGGCCGTTCGTGAGCACCGCCGTTTTGCCGATAAAGTTCGGGATCATGCGGCGGATGAACGTTTGCGCGATGAGCGGATCCAGCTCGGTGAAGCTCAGATCGTACAATTCCTTCAGCACGACGAACAAATCTTGCTTCGCTTTGTAGACGCGCGAGGAAATCATGGCGCTGTAAATGTCGGCGACCGCGACGATTTTGGACACCGGATGAACCCATTCGTACGTGATGCCGAACGGATACCCTTTGCCGTTGGCGCGTTCGTGATGCTGGAGCGCGGCGTAGGCGGCCACGCGGTCCTGAATGCTGTTCATGACGATTTCGTAGCCGTATTCGGTATGCTTTTTGATTTCGTTGTATTCTTCTTCGGTGAGGCGGCCCGGCTTCTGCAAAATCGTACGATGGATTTTGCTTTTGCCGATATCGTGCAAAAATCCGGCTTTACCGATCGCGTACGCTTCTTCGTCCGAATGGTTCAGCCATTTGGCGATATAGAAAGACAGCATGCCGACTTGGATGCAGTGCTCGTACGTATAATCGTCGTTCGAGTTCAGCGTCAGCAGCAAGTTGACGACGTCGGTTTGCTCCTGCATGGACGCGATCAAGGGATCGTACGTTCGGTCGATCGTCTCCGGCGTCACGAAGCCGAGCTGATATGCTTGGTCGAACATCGACTTCATCCCCTTGACCGCCTCGTCGTACGGCTTCTGGAACGGAGGCTCCGGCGCGGCCTGCGCTTTCGCGGCGAGCGGGCGCGCGTCGTCGACTTCGACGTATTCGATTTGGTGGCGCAGCAAGAGGCCGATATGGATGTCGTTGACCACGGTGCCCGGGGCCACGATATGCAAACCGCTCGGCGTGAACACATGCTCGCGGATCGTGTCGCCCGCTTGCAGTTTCGTGATGTGCAGCCTCATGATGGGAAGCACCTCGAATTGGAATTGTCGCCCATCTATGATATAGCACTTTCGGAGTATTGTCGATCGAAAGTTGGGGAACTGGTGAAACGATTTGCGCCGATGGTCGTAGGTCCGGACGACTCCCCTTTTTTACGGCAAATGAACGACTGATAAACGAGCAGTTTCGGGGTACGCTATGTTCGAAACGAGAGGAAACGGAGGGATCGCGATGGACGTCAACCGCGCGCAGGAAATCATCAACAGTCCGAAGCAGTACGAAGTGGAACTGGACGGCAAAAGCGTGTGGCTCGACAGCGTCGATTCGACGACGAAGACGGCGACCGTGCACGAGCAGGAAGGGCAATATCAGCGCTCGATGACGGTGCGCGTCGACCAGTTGAAGGAAATCGGCGAAGTCGAAGCGAGAATGTAAAGCGGGAAAGGGCGCCGGAAGGCGTCCTTTTTTTGCTTTTTTCGGGGAAAGCTTTTGAATTGTATGCGGCCGACGGATAAAGTAGAGTTGTACATATCGAAGGACGGAGAAGGAGGGGGACGATGAACGCGGCTAAGACAGCGGGATGGACGCTGCAGCGTAAAATCGCTAGCTTCACCGTGCTGCTCGTCGTTCTCATTTTGCTCCAAATCGCGCTGCTGACGTTCTACTCGATCTCGCGCATCGTCGAACGGCAAATCGGCGACCGCGCCCTCCATATCGCGGAACAGGTCGCCGCCGCGCCCGAAATCGCGCAAGGGTTCTCGTCGGAACACCCGAGCGCCGTCATTCAGCCGTTCGCCGAACGCATCCGCGTGTTGACCGGCGCGGAATTTATCGTCGTCGGCAACGCGGAAGGCATCCGCTACTCCCACCCGCTTCCGGAGCGGATCGGACAGGAGATGGTCGGGGGCGACAATGACAGGGCGCTGGCGCAGGGGGAGTCGTACGTCTCGAAAGCGAGGGGCTCGCTCGGGCTGTCTCTCCGGGGGAAAGCGCCGATCCGGAACGAACAAGGCGACATTATCGGGATCGTGTCCGTGGGGTTTTTGTTGGAAGACATCCAGCAGATCCTTGTCGGGTACGGGCAGGCGATCGCGGGCGTCGCCGTCTCGGGCCTCGCCGTCGGCGCCGCCGGGGCGGTCGTGCTGGCGAGGAGCATCAAGCGGACGATGTTCGGCTTAGAACCCGAAGAAATTTCGTCTCTGTACCACATCCGGGACGCGGTCATTCAATCGATTCGCGAAGGCATTCTCGTGGTCGATCGGGAGGGCGCGATCGCTCTATTGAATCAAACGGCGCGCGACATTTTGCAGGTGCCGGAAGGCGAAGAGCCGATCGGGCGCCCCGTCACTCGTTACTTGCCGAACGGAGAATTGCTTGAGGTACTGCGGTCGGGGGATCGGCAGCTGGACGTCGAAACCGTCGTCGCCGGGAAGCCGGTCATCGCGAACCGCATCCCGGTGCGGTCGAACGGCGAAACGATCGGCGTCGTCTCGAGCTTCCGGCTGAAATCGGAGATCGACCAGCTGACGGAGGAGCTGTCGCAGGTGCGCCGGTATACGGAAGCGCTGCGCGCCCAAACCCACGAGTACAACAATTTCCTATATACGATTTCCGGTCTGCTGCAGCTCGGCGCGCACGAGGAGGCGCTGGAGCTCATCCACAGGGAATCGTCCGCGGCGCGGGACGCGATCCAGCTCATTTCCGAGCGCATTCGCGATCCGTCGCTCGGCGGCATCCTGCTCGGCTTCATGAACCGCGCGCGCGAGCTGAAGGTCGATTTGACGCTGGACCCGGAAAGCTCGGTCGGGCGGCTGCCCGACCGCATTCCTCCGGAAGCCGTCATTTCCGTGCTCGGCAACCTGGTGACGAACGCGTTCGAGGCGGTGGCGAGGAACGACGAGGCGGACCGGCGCGTCCGCATCTTTCTGCTCGATATCGGGGACGATCTGCTGCTCGAAGTCGAGGATTCGGGGCCGGGCGTCGACGAGGCGGAGGCGCCGCGATTGTTCGAGCTCGGCTACACGACGAAGGACGCGGGAAACGGCAAGCGGGGGTACGGCCTCGCGAAGGTGAGGGAGACGGCGGCGCGGCTCGGCGGCGACGTCGCCGTCGAGCGGGGCGAGCTCGGGGGCGCGCTGTTCATCGTGGCGATCCCGAAGGAAGGGAGGACGCAGGACGGATGGAATCGGTGATCGATGTATTGATCGTAGAGGACGAGCCGCGCATCGCGGACATCCACCGGCGGTTCGCGGAGAAGCTGGAGGGCTTCCGCGTCGTCGGGACCGCCGCGACGGGCGAGGAAGCGAAGGAATGGCTGAGCGCGTGCCGGCCGCATTTGGTGCTGCTCGACGTGTATTTGCCGGATATGCGCGGCGTCGAACTGGTGGCGTTCCTTCGCGGGGAGGGGATCGACGCCGACGTCATCATGATCACGGCGGCGTCGGAGACGGACGTCGTCCGGCAGGCGCTGCAAGGCGGCGCGTTCGATTATATCGTGAAGCCGCTCACGTTCGAGCGGTTCAAGAGCAGCCTCGAGAGATATAAGCGAGCGCGGGATCGGCTTCGCGGGGAGGGGCGGCTCACGCCGGAGCAGATCGAGGAGCTGTGGCCGGGCGGCGCGGTCCGTTCCGCCGAGGAGGAGGCCGTGCCCGGCGACGCGCCGAAAGGGATCGATCCGCTGACGCTGGAGCGGGTGCTCGAGCATATTCGACGCGGCGGGGAAGACGGCGTCACGGCGGAAGCGCTCGGCGCCGCGGCCGGTCTCAGCCGTTCGACGGCCCGGCGGTACCTCGAGTATCTCGTGTCGGCGCGGCGGCTCGCCGTGCGGTTGAACTATGGAACGATCGGCCGGCCGGAGCGGCGATACGTCGTCAAGACGCAGCCGTAACCCCCTGTTCGCCGGCCGCCGAACCGGCGCGTGACCAAAATGAACAAAATGAAAAAAACGAACTCAATGCGACTTATGACCGCAAACTAGGTGCGGTCATTTTTATTTGGTACATTGAGATAGCGCTTACAATAAAGCGCATACATCCGATGAAAACGGGGGATTTACTCATGAAGACACTACGGTTCGGCAAAATGCCGGCATTGATTCTTGCAAGCGCTTTGACGTTAACGCTCGCGGCGTGTTCCGGCTCGGCGGGCGGCGGGGCCGCGTCGTCGTATCCGGAGCGGGCGATCACGATGGTCGCGCCGTCGGGCGCGGGCGGCGGCTGGGACAAGACGGCGCGCTCGATCGCCAAGGCGCTGGGCGAAACGAAGCTCGTCGAGCAGTCGATCACCGTCGAGAACAAGCCGGGCGGCGGCGGGGCCGTCTTCATGGCCGAGTACGCGACGGCGGACGTTAAGAACGACTACAAGCTGTTCGTCAATTCGCCGCCGATTTTGATCAACCACAACAAGAAAGAAGGCAACAGCCCGTACGGGTACAAGGACACGACGCCGCTCGCGCAGCTGACGGAGGATTTCGGGGCGATCGTCGTCGGAGCGGACTCGGCGTTCGACGATTTAGCGGAGCTGCTTGCAGCGATCAAGAACGACCCGTCGTCCGTCACCGTCGCAGGCGGTTCGGCGCCGGGCTCGATGGACCATCTGATCGCCGTTCTGCCGGCATTCAAGTACGGCATCGACCCGAAAGCCGTGAAATATGTGTCGTACGACGGCGGCGGCGAAGCGGTGGCGGCGCTGCTCGGCGGTTCGGCCGACGTGATCGCGACCGACGTTTCGGGCGTCGGGGAGTACTTGAAAGCGGGCAAGGTGAAGGTGCTCGGCATCAGCTCGGCGGAGCGGCTCGGCGGCGAGCTGAGCGAATTGAAGACGTTCAAAGAGCAGGGCGTGGACGCGGAATTCGTCATTTGGCGCGGCGTGTTCGGTCCGAAGAACATGTCGGAAGGCGCGAAGGCGTACTGGACGGAAAAGCTGCAGGCGCTGTCGGCAAGCGACGCGTGGAAGGCGGAGCTCGCGGCCAACGGCTGGGCGAGCGAGTACAAAAACGCGGACGATTTCGCGGCGTTCCTCGGGGAGCAGGACGTCTTGATCCAAGAGCTGCTCGGCGCTCTCGGCATGGCGAAGTAAAGGGGCGAGAAAATCATGAACCATACGTTCAGCCGCATCGCCGGCGCCGCCTTGTTCGTTCTGGGCGCGGCGTTCGTGTACGAGAGCCGCGGCATCTCGGAAAGCGCCTACGGCAGCAGCGTCGGGCCGAATTTGTTTCCGACGGGGCTCGGCATCGTGCTGATGCTGCTGTGCGCGCGCCTCATCTACGAAACGTTCCGCGAGCCGAAGCAGGCGAAGACGTCGGGGGGCGACGCGCCGCCTCCCGATTATAAGCGGTTCTCGCTCGTCTTGGGCTCGGCGCTGCTCTATGCGGTGCTGCTGCAGCCGATCGGCTATTTGATCACCACCTTCTTGTTCTTGACGTTTTGTTTTCAAGTGATGGAGAAAGGGAAGCTGTGGATGAGCGTCTTGATCTCCGGAGCGTTTACGCTCGGCGTCTACTATTTATTCGTCGAAGTGCTGCAAGGCTCGCTGCCCGGTCTCCCGGTCTGGTTCCGGTAACGCGCGGCCGCGCCGCTAGAGCATGAACGCGGAAGGGAGTTTCGCATGAATACATTTCAATTTTTGATGCAGGGCTTCGCGGAGGCGCTGCAGTGGCATAATCTCGTCTTCGCCTTCGTCGGCGTCCTGATCGGGACGGCGGTCGGCGTGCTGCCGGGCATCGGGCCGATGAGCGGCGTGGCGCTGCTCATTCCGGTGACCGCCTCGCTCACCGCGGGCCAGGACCCCGAGTCGGCGGCGGCGAGCGCCATCATTTTGCTGGCGGGCGTCTACTACGGCGCCATGTACGGCGGCTCGACGACGTCGATCCTGCTGAACACGCCGGGGGAATCGTCCTCCGTCGTCACCGCGCTGGACGGGTACCAGATGGCTCGCCAAGGGCGCGCCGGCGCGGCGCTCGCGATCGCGGCGATCGGCTCGTTCGCCGCCGGCATCGTCGCCTTGATCGGGCTCGTCGCGCTCGCGCAGCCGCTGTCGGCCGTCGCGCTGAAGTTCGGGCCGGCCGAATATTTCTCGCTCATGATTCTCGGTTTGTGCGCGGTCAGCGGCCTCGCCGGCAAATCGATGACGAAGGCGCTGATCATGACCGTGCTCGGGCTGCTGCTCGCGACGATCGGCATCGACAACGTGTCGGGCGTGGCGCGGTTCACGTACGGCGTTCCGGTGCTCTACTCGGGTCTCGAGTTTCTGACGGTCGCCGTCGGCTTGTTCGCTCTCGGCGAGGTGTTCAAGACGATCCTCGAGCGGGACGGCGGCGGCGGCGCCGCAGTCGCGCGCGTCGGGCGGATTTTGCCGACGAAGCGGGATTTGAAGGACAGCGCCGGCCCGATCATGCGCGGATCGCTGCTCGGCTTTTTCATCGGCATCCTGCCGGGCGCCGGCGCGACGCTGGCGTCGTTCTTCTCCTACATTCTGGAGAAGAAGCTCAGCAAAAACCCCAAGGCTTTCGGCCATGGCACGATCGCCGGCGTCGCGGCGCCGGAGTCGGCGAACAACGGCGCGTCGGGCGGCGCGCTCATCCCGCTGCTGACGCTCGGCATTCCGGGCTCCGGCACGACGGCGATTCTCATGGGCGCGCTCATCATGTACAACGTTCAGCCGGGACCGCTGCTGTTTTCGGACCACCCGACGATCGCCTGGGGGCTGATCGCCAGCATGTTTATCGGCAATCTGATGCTGCTGCTTTTGAACATGCCGCTCGTCAAAGTGTTCGCGAAAATCATCGAAACGCCGGCGAAATATTTGCTGCCGATCATTATCGCGATTTCGATTTTCGGCGTCTACGCGGTGCAGTTCACGACGTTCGACTTGGTGCTCTTGATCGGCTGCGGCGTCGCCGGCTACGCGCTGTCGAAGCATGATTTTCCGATCGCGCCGCTCGTCCTCGGCCTCGTGCTCGGACCGATGATCGAGAACAACCTTCGCCGCGCGCTCACGATCTCGAACGGGGATTTTCTTATTTTCGTGCAAAAGCCGGTGTCTCTCGCCTTTCTCGCGATCGCGGCGCTGTGGATGCTGATCCCGCTGCTGCTGAAACGCCGGGGGCGCAACGTCATCGTTAACGAGGAAGCATGAACGTCCTGCCGCTGATTTTGCTCGAGGTGATGCTGCCGTTCCTGTTGCTGGCGGGGCTCGGCGCGCTGCTGCAGCGGAGGCTTCGGTTCGACATGCGCACGCTCTCGAAAATCGTCAACGTGTATTTGCTGCCGGCGGTCTGCTTCGCGAAGCTGTACGAAAGTCCGATCGACGCTTCGGCCGCGTTCGTCGCGGTCGGGTTTTGGCTGCTGCTGAACGGGACGCTGACGGCGCTCGGCGCCGGGGCGGCGAAGCTGTGGCGCATCCGAGAGGACGACCGCCCGGTCGTGCGCAACGGCTTCGTCCTCAGCAACCAAGGGAATTACGGGCTGCCGGTGAGCGAGCTCGTGTTCGCGCACAGCCCGCTTGCGATGTCGGTGCAGGCGCTGCTGTCCGTCGTCCAGAACGTCTATACCTACACGTTCGGGACGGCGCAGTTCGCGAAACGGGGGAGAGGCGCGGCATTGTTGGCGCTGTCGACGGCGGCGCGAATGCCGGTGATGTACGCGCTGGCGGCGGCGCTGCTCTGCCGAACGTTCGGCTGGCGGCTGCCGGAACCGGTCTGGGAGCCGATCGCCGGCGTGGCGGACGCGTTCTTCGCGATCGCGATCTTGACGCTGGGAGCGCAGCTCGCGGACGCGAAAGCGCTCCGCTTGGGGCGCTCGCTGTGGGTCGCCGCGGCGGGGAGGCTGCTGCTGGCGCCCGCGGCCGCGCTGCTGCTCATCTGGTGCTTCCGCATGGACGGCCCGCTCGCGCAGGCGCTGTTCGCGGCCAGCTCGTACCCGATCTCGCGGAACAGCTCGCTTATTGCGCTAGAATACGGGAAAAGTCCGGACCTCGCCGCGCAGCTCGTCGTCGCGACGACGCTGCTCAGCGGCGTCACGGTGACGGCGGTTATCGCCGCGTCGCAGCTGTTGTGGTGATTTATTTTGAAGGGATGGGATTCTTATGGCAATTCCGGCGAACGCCAGCACGACGATCGTGCTTCGTCTTGAAATCGAGAAAGAGAAAGCTTCGTTCGGCCACATCGCGACCGCCATCGGGGAAGCCGGCGGCGACATCGTCGCGGTCGACGTCAATCGGCCGGGCAAAACGACGACCGTCCGCGACATTACGGTGAACGTCGCGGACGCGCTGCAGACGAAGGCGATCGTAGAGGTGCTGCGCGCTCTGGACGGCGTCACCGTGCTGCAGGTGTCCGACCAGACGTTCCTGCTTCATCTCGGCGGCAAAATCGAGGTGACGCCCAAAATCGCGATCAAGACGCGCGACGATTTGTCCCGCGTTTATACGCCGGGGGTGGCGCGCATTTGCACAGCCATCCACGAGGAGCCGAGCCGCGCCCACTCGCTGACGATCAAGCGGAATACGATCGCGGTCGTCTCGGACGGCTCCGCGGTGCTCGGCCTCGGCAACATCGGGCCGCTCGCGGCGATGCCCGTCATGGAGGGCAAGGCGATGCTGTTCAAGCAGATCGCGGGCGTCGACGCGTTCCCGATCTGTCTCGACACGCAGGACACCGAGGAAATCATCCGCACGATCAAGCTGATCGCGCCGGCGTTCGGCGGCATCAACCTCGAGGATATATCGTCGCCGCGCTGCTTCGAAATCGAAGAGCGGCTGACGGAGGAGCTCGACATTCCCGTGTTCCACGACGACCAGCACGGGACGGCGGTCGTGCTGCTGGCCGGGCTGTACAACGCGGTGCAGGTCGTGCGCAAGCGGCTCGAGGATTGCAAAATCGTCCTGTGCGGCGTCGGCGCGGCCGGCATCGCGTGCACGAAAATTTTGCTCGCGGCGGGCGCGACGAACATTATCGGCGTCGATCGCGGCGGCGCGCTCGTCCGGGGGCAGACGTACGGCCACGACGCCTGGAATTGGTACGCCGAGCATACGAACCCGAACCGGGAAGCCGGCACGCTGTCCGACGTCATCGCCGGCGCCGACATTTTCATCGGCGTATCGGGGCCGGGCGTGCTGACCCGCGAGGACGTGCGGCGCATGGCGAGGGACCCGATCGTGTTCGCGATGGCGAATCCGACGCCGGAAATTTCGCCGGAGGAAGCCGAAGGCGTCGTGCGCGTCATGGCGACCGGCCGGTCGGACTATCCGAACCAAATCAACAACGTGCTCTGCTTCCCGGGGCTGTTCCGCGGCGTGCTGAACTGCCGGGCGTCGCGGGTGACGGAGCGGATGAAGCTGGCGGCGGCGCGCGCGATCGCTTCGGTCGTCACGGACGAGGAGCGGAACGAGCACTATATCATCCCGAGCGTGTTCAACCAGTCGGTGGCGGATCGGGTGCGGGACGCGGTCATCGAGGCGGCGATCGAGGACGGCGTCGCGCGCCGCAGGCCGCGCTGATCGCCGCGCCGCCGATTTACCCGCTGCTAATTGATGCGCTGATTTACGGCTAATTCGGTATTCGGACGAGGGAACGGGGGGAGCGCGGTGAGCGGCATCGGCGCGAGCGCGATCGTGAGCATTAACCAGACGGCGAACCGGTTCCAATCCAGCATCGTGCTGCGATGGAAGGGGAAGGCGATCGACGTCAAAAGCATTCTTGGTCTCAGCCTGACGCTGCTGAGCTCGCAGGAGTATACGCTGGAGGTGCATGGGCCCGACGAAGCGGAGGCGAAAGCCGCGATGATCGCGGCGTTCGAGAAGCACGGGCTGCGGGTGATCGCGGGATAACGAGAAGGGCGCCGATGTTCGGCGCCCTTCTTTTTTGGTTCGGTTACGGGGAACGATTGGAATGCGGTATGTTGCGGCTTGTTGCGGCGCGGCTTATTGCGGTGACGCTTCGACGATGCTCCACGGCGTCGGCGTCGGCACGACCCGGTTCAAGCGGAAGCCCGCCCGCTCCAGCAGCGTCTTGTATTCCGCTTCCGTTCGTTCCTTCCCGGACGTGATCGCCAGCATCTCGAGATCGATCCACTTCGCGGGATGCGGCGCGTCGCCCGGCGGCACGACCGTCTCGATAAGCAGCAGCTTGGCGTCCGGGAGCATCGCGCGCCGGCAATTCGTTAAGATGAGCGCCGCTTCCGCGTCGTCCCAATCGTGGATGACGGCTTTGAGGACGTAAGCATCTCCGCCGCTCGGCACCGAAACGAAGAAGTCGCCCGCGACGCAGCGGCACCGCTCCGCGAGCCCTTGCGCCGCCGCGATGGCCGACGCGTCCGCGGCGACGGGCGCAAGGTCGTACAGGGTGCCTTGCGCGGCAGGGTGGGCTTTCAGAATTTCCGCCAGCAGTCCCCCTTGGCCGCCGCCGACGTCCACGATATGGCGGAACGGGGCGAAATCGTAGGCGGCGACGAGCGCCGCTTGAGAGCCGGTTAGGCTCGTCATCGCCCGCTGGAAGACGCCCGCGGCTTCCGCGTCGCCCGCGAGAAATTCGAACAGCGGCTTCCCGTGGACGCGCGCGAAGGCCGTCTCGCCGGTGCGCACGCTGTGCAGCAGCGACGTCCACGCGTCGCGGTGCCACGGCTCCCCGAACATGACGGCCGTATCGCGCAGCGATGCGGGATGGTCGCTTCGCAGGTAGGTGCCGAGCGGCCCGAGCTCGAATGCGTCCGCCTCGTTGCGGCGGACGATGCCCGCGCTCGCCGCCGCCCGCAGGACGCGGTACAGGCTTGGCGCGTGCGCCGCGGTCGCCTCCGCGAGCTCCTCCGCCGTCCGCGGGCCGTCCCGCAGCAGATCGGGAATGCCGAGCTTGGCGACGACATACAGCCCCTGCTGCACCATGCCGCCCATGATCATTTGATACAGCTGCCCGATCTCGTGGGCCGCTTGCTCTTGCGCCTTCCTTTGCGATTGCACTTGCGTTTGCTCTTGCGTTTGCGCGTTATCGTTCGACAATGTCCTCGCCCTCCGTTTTCGTCCCGGCCTTCGCCGCGATGAGTTTGCCGATTTCCCGTTCGATGTCGTCCCAGCTGTAGGAATAGTTATAAAATCCGAGGAATTTCCGCGTCGCCTCCGCGTCGGCGCCGACGAGCGCGTATGCCGCCTCCTGCTCCGGCGCGATCGGCGTATTTTTCGTCAGCTGGCAGCCCAGGAGGAAGTGCGCCATAAGCCGCTCCTCCATCGTTCGTTGGTATGCGGCCGCCATTGCTTCCCAGCTGCCGGTCCATTCATTAGGAGTCATGGAGGCGAGCAGTTCGGCGAGCGTTCTCGCCCCGAACAAGGCATCGTGCAGCCCGGTGCCGACCGTCGGGTCCTTGAACGTCAGCGCGTCGCCGACGAGCGCCCAGCCGGCGCCCATGCCTTGGTGCCAGTCGTTGTCGTAACCGACGAGCCCGCGCACCGGTGCGTCGAAGCGGGCGGCGCGCAGCCGCCGCGGCAGCGTCGTGGCGGCGAAGCCTTCGTCCACGAGCGCCCGTACGGCGGCCTCCGGATCGCGCTTCATCCGCTCGGCCCATTCCTTGTCCGTCAGCGGGAACATGACGCCGAGCGCGTATTGGCCGTCGCTCGTCGGGAAGGCGATCGCGTATTTATCGCCTTGGCGGTACAGCTCCGCGTGAAGCGGCCCGTCTTGCGTAAACCCGCTGACGTAAGCGACATAAGAGGCGAAGTCGGAAGGGACGTTCCGGAGGCGGGCGCTGCCCGCTAGCTTCCGCACGGTCGAGAGCCGGCCGTCGGCCCCGACGACCAGCTTCGCGGCGAACGCGGCGTTGCCGCGGCTGCCGCGGCGCTGACCGACGACGCCGGATACTTCGTCGCCGCGCTTCGTCAGCTCGGCGACGCGGAAGTTCTCGAGCGCCGTCACGTTCGGATGCGATTTCGCCCGCTCGAAGAAGATGCGGTCCAAGTGCGTGCGGCGGATGCACAAGCAATCGGCGTAGCCGCCGACGGCCGGGACGACGCCGTCGATGACCGCGCCGCCGAACTGGATGCGCAGTCGATTGTAGGTCGGGGTGTTCGTCGCGAGCAGCTCGTCGAGCACGCCGAGCTCCTGCAGCATGGCGAGGGAATTATTGAAAAAATTGTGCGTGGACAAGATGTCGCTGGGGAACGAGCCGCGGTCGCACAGCAACACGTCGAAACCGCGGCGGGCCAAATGACAGGCGAGCGCCGACCCGGCGACCCGGGCCCCAACGATAATGACGTCGTATTCCGTTTTCAAGCGATACGCCTCCGCTCTTCATTCCCGCGCGCCGAGGCGCGGGTACGTTCCAGTATATCGAGACGATGAGGAGATCTTCGTGATGCGCGATACGAAAATTATGAAGAACCGGCGAAGATTATTCGAAGAAAAACCCGGCTTCGCCGGAGCGGGGCGGGTGCCGATCGCCGACGCACGCGTGGGCGCAGGGGGCACTATGGGAAGGAAGTATGCAAAAGAAGAGGAGGGTGTTGTCTTCTTATGCATACGTGGTCCCCATAATGGGTTTGGATGCGGACGTTCGCGTGGACGCAGGAGGCACTATGGGAAGGAAGTATGCAAAAGAAGGGAATGGTGTTGTCTTCTAATGCATACGTGGTTCCCATAATAGGTTCGAATGCGGACGTTCGAGGGAACGCGGGAGGCACTATGGGAAGGGAGTATGCAAAAGAAGGGAATGGTGTTGTCTTCTTTTGCATACGTGGTTCCCATAATAGGTTCGATTCGTCAAGCTCCGCGGAAAGCCGAGGCGTGATGATGGCAATGCTAGGAATATCGGTTCCGCCGCTTACGGGTCGATGCGCTTTTCGCACACCGTGACTTGGAACACGGGCTTCATTCCCGCCTTCTCGTAAAGACGGTACGCGCCCGTCGGGTTGTCGGCGTCGACGCCGAGGGACACGACCGGCTGTCCCGCGCGGTACGAAGCCGCGAACGCTTGCCGGAGCAGCGCGAGGGCGAGACCGCGCCCGCGGTGCGGCCGGCGGACGCCGATGTGGTCGATGTAGAGCGTGTCGTCGTGCATGCGTCCGAGCGCGAAGCCGGCGACGCCGCCGTCGCCGCCGCGGGCGATCAGCCACCAGGCGGGCGAGAAGGACGGCCGGCGTGTCCGCTCGACCCAATCGTCGAAGGCCGGCCGCGCGAAATCCCAATGGTCCGCGAACGCCTCGGTGAAGGCTTCGTACACTTCGCGCTCGTCGCGGCCGGGGACGAACGCACGGACGACGACGCCTTCGGGCAAAGACGGCTCGGCCGGCGGCGCGTCCAGCTCGATGCGCATCCGGCGGAAATAGCGCGCCGGCGCGAAGCCTCGCGCGCGGAGCAGCGCCTGCGCGTCCTCGCGGGGCGTCGGGATGACGTTCTGCAGCCGTTGCGCCGCGCCGCTGTCCGCCGCGATCGCCGCCGCGCGCGCCTCGAGCAGCGACAGCAGCAGCGCGCCGACGCCTCGGCCCCGCGCCTCCGGCAGCACGAAGCCGTAGCTGGACAGCTTGTCGCCGCCGTCCTCCTCCAGGAAGGCGTAGCCGACGAGGCGGCCGTCGCCCGCGGCTTCAATGAGCCAAACGTTGTTGTTCAGGTCGAATTCCGACCACATGTCGAGCACGTCCTGCAGCACGATGTCGGGCGCGCCGACGTCTTCGAGGTCGCAGGCGGCGACGAGGTCGCATACCGCTTGCGCGTCTTCCGGCGTCGGCCGGCGCACGCGCCATTCGTCGTTCGTCGTCAAAGGCTTCGTCTCCTCGCATTTTCGAATCGTGACGTCTTCGACGCGGGGACGCGCTTCTCCTGCCGCTACGGCGCTTGCTTGCTTGCGGCGGCCCGCAGTCGCTATAATGTAGGGAAAGTTTGTCGGAAGCGGGCGGTGGCGGTGGACGAGTTTGCGTTAATCCGGCGGTTGACGGGCGGTCGCACGGGAGCGGAAGGGCCGCGCGGCGAGCGCGTCGTCGTCGGGATCGGCGACGATGCGGCGGTCGTCGCGCCGACGCCCGGGAAGCATATGGTTTTGACGGTCGACGCGATGGTGGAGATCGTCGATTTTCTCCCTTGGACGATGGACGACGAATCGATCGGCTGGAAGGCGATGGCGCAGAACGTCAGCGATTTGGCGGCGATGGGCGCGGAGCCGCGGTACGCGCTGGTCGCGCTCGCGGCGCCGAAGGGCTTCCCGCCGGAGCGGCTCGCGCGCTTGTACGCAGGCTTGTACGCCTGCGCGGACTTCTACGGCGTCGCGGTCGTCGGCGGCGATATGTCGACGTCTCCGGAGCGGGTGAGCGTCACGATTACGGCGGTCGGCGAAGTCGAGCCGGGCCGGGCGCTGCTGCGTTCGGGCGCGCGTCCCGGCGACGCCGTGTTCGTGACGGGGCCGCTCGGTCTCTCCGCCGCCGGGCTCGATTGGCTGCTGCGGCGCGAAGCGCCGGCGGAAGCGTGGGCGCCGCTCGTAGCGGCGCATCAGCGGCCGCGGCCGCGCCCGGAAGCGGGCCGCGCGCTCGTCGGGCTCGCGAACGCGCTCAACGACGTGAGCGACGGCCTCGCGAGCGAAGCGGGCGAAATCGCCGAAGCGTCGGGCGCGCGAGTCGTGCTGGACCTCGCAGCGATCCCGGTCGCTCCGGCTCTAGCCGACTACGCGGCGTTCGCGGGGCGCGACCCGCTCGATTTTATTTTGAGCGGCGGGGAAGATTACGAGCTCGTCGGCACGGTCGCGCCGGAGCGCGCGGAGGAGCTGCTTGCGGCGCTGCGCGAGGCGGGGGCGGAGCCCGCGATCATCGGCTTCGTCGAAGCGGGCGAGCCGGGCGCGGCGCTGCGCCGTCCGGACGGGAACATAGAGCCGCTCGGGAAGCGGGGGTACAACCATTTCGGTTGATCTTTCGCCGGAGTCGGGGTTGACGCTCGCAGGCTGCGTTCCGCGGGAACATTTTCATCATAAAAGGGGTTGTCGGTGTTGACGGAGTATCGATTCGAGGCGCGGGACGAGGCGGATACGGAACGGCTGGCGGCGCGGCTTGCGGCTCGGCTCGGTCCGGGCTCGGTGCTGGCGCTCGACGGCGATCTCGGGGCGGGGAAGACGCGGTTTTCCCAGGCGCTCGCGAAGGCGCTCGGCGTGAAGGAGCCGGTCAATTCGCCGACGTTCACGATCATTAAGGAGTATGAGGGGCGCGAGCTGCCCTTTTATCATATGGACGTGTATCGCATTTCGCAGGAAGAAGCGGAGGAGCTCGGTCTGGAGGAATATTTTTTCGGGTCCGGGGTGTGCGCGGTCGAGTGGGCGAGCTTGATCCCGGATGTGCTGCCGGCGGATTATTTGGAACTATACATCGGCACGGCGGGGGCGACGGAGCGGTCGTTCCTCGTGCGGCCGCACGGCGAGCCGTATGCCGCATGGTGCGCGGCGCTGGCGGACGAGGGGGTGCTTACGCGTGAGTGAGGAGCGAATGACGGCGGTTCCGGAAGGGCCGATGCTGGCGATCGATACGTCGACGGCGGCGCTGACGATGGCGCTCGTCGACGGGGAAACGGCGCTGGCCGAACGGACGGTGCAGGCCGAGCGCAACCATTCGGTGCGGCTGCTGCCGGAACTGGACGAGCTGCTGCGGTCGGCGGGGATGACGCCGCGCGATTTGCGGTCGATCGCGGTCGGCTGCGGACCCGGCTCGTACACGGGCGTGCGCATCGGCGTGACGATGGCGAAGACGTTCGCGTGGGCGCTCGGCTTGCCGGTGTACGGCGTATCGTCGCTGGCGGCGCTCGCGCTCGGCGGCTGGCGCGACGCGCTGGCGGGCACGGCGTCGGTGGACGCGCCCGCTTGGGTGGTGCCGGCGCTCGACGCGCGGCGCGGCCAGGCGTATACGGCGCTGTTCGCGGCGGACGACGCCGAAGGGCGCGCGCTGCGGCGGCTTCATGCGGACGCGGTGCTGCCGTTTCGCGAGCACGCTGCGGCATGGCTGCGGTCGGCGGAGCGGCCGGGGACGGTCGTGTTCGTCGGCGACGTAGAGGGCGGCTTCGCCGACATGCTCGACGCCGAAGCGGCGGGCTCCGGCGCGGTCGTGCTGCGGCGGGCGTGGACGATGTCGGCGCGGGACGTCGCCGCGGTCGCGCGGCAGCTCGGCGCGGCGGCTTTCGTACGCGATCCGCACGCGCTTGCGCCGAATTACGCGCAGCTGGCGGAAGCGGAAGTGAAGCTGATCGAAGCGGCCGCGGCGGCGGCGAAGGAGCGGGAACAGCTGTAGGCGGCGCCGGCTGGCTGCCTTCGAATCCGGCAGTCGTACGGCTGCAACGGATCGGATTGGGACGGTTTCGGAGAAAGGGGCGACGGCATGACTGCGGCGAAGGCGCCGGACGTGACGTTTCGGATGATGCGGTACGAGGATATACCGGAGGTGTGCGCGATCGAGATCGAGTCGTTCGCGACGCCGTGGTCGGAGCAGGCGTTCATGAACGAGCTGACGCATAATCAGTTCGCTCATTACGTCGTCATGGAGCACGAAGGGCGCTTGATCGGCTACGGCGGCATGTGGGTCATCATCGACGAGGCGCACGTGACCAACATTGCGGTGACGGGGGAGTTTCGCGGACGCAAGCTCGGCGAACGAATGCTGGCCGAGCTGGGCGATCGGGCCCGCCGTCTCGGCGCGAACCGAATTACCCTCGAGGTGCGGCCCAGCAACGTCGTCGCGAGACGGTTGTACGAGAAGTTCGGCTTCGAGGCGGTCGGCATTCGCCCGGGCTACTATTCCGACAACGGCGAAGACGCCATCATCATGTGGGCGGAGCTTCCGTTCGGGAACCACACGTAACGCCGCTTCCGGTCCGCTAGGATCGGGGGCGTTCTTGCTTCTATAGGAGGAATGGAAACCATGCAATCGAACGCGCGTAAGCGTGAGCTGATTTTGGCGGTGGAGACGAGCTGCGACGAGACGTCGGCGGCCGTCGTGGAGAACGGGACGACGATTTTGTCGAACGTCATCTCGAGCCAAATCGAAACGCACAAAAAATTCGGCGGCGTCGTCCCCGAAATCGCGTCCCGCAAACATGTGGAGACGATTACCCGCATTCTGGAGGAAGCGGTGCGCGAAGCCGGCGTGGAACTGCGGGACGTCGGCGCCGTCGCCGTGACGCAGGGCCCCGGCCTCGTCGGCTCGCTGCTCGTCGGCGTCATCGCCGCGAAATCGCTCGCGTACGCGCTCGGCGTGCCGCTCATCGGGGTGCATCATATCGCGGGACACATTTACGCGAACGCGCTCGTGCAGCCGCTGGAGTACCCGCTGACCGCGCTCGTCGTGTCGGGCGGCCATACCGAGCTCGTGCAGGTGGAGCGGGAGGGCGCGTTCCGCATCATCGGCCGGACGCGGGACGACGCGGTCGGGGAGGCGTACGACAAAGTCGCGCGCGCGATGGGGCTGCCGTACCCCGGCGGGCCGCACGTGGACAAGCTTGCGCAGCAGGCGGACGAGGAAATCGAGCTGCCGCGCGCCTGGCTTGAGGAAGATTCGTACGACTTCAGCTTCAGCGGCATCAAGTCGGCGGTGCTCGCGCAAGTGAACCAAGCGAAAATGAAAGGCGACGTCGTCAATAAGGCGGGCCTCTCGCTCGGCTTCCAGCGCTCCGCGATCGACGTGCTCGTCACGAAGGCGATGCGGGCGGTGCGGGAGCACGGCTCGCGGCAGCTGCTGCTGTGCGGCGGCGTGGCCGCCAACCAAGGCTTGCGTAAGGCGCTTGCCGAGGCGTGCGGGCAGGCGGGCGTGCCGCTCGCCGTGCCGCCGCTGTCGCTGTGCACGGACAACGCCGCGATGATCGCCGCCGCGGGCTATTTGAAGTGGAAGCGCGGCGAGTACGCCGCGCTCGACATGAAGGCGGAGCCGCTGTTTTCGCTCGAGGACTGGTCGGTTTCGGAGGGGTAAAAAGCGGCGCGTCACTGGGTAGTCGGCACTGGATAGCCGTTCCAAATTTCCCGTTGACGGGCCTTACGACCCATGCTACATTTAAATTAATCGAATCAACGCACGGAGCGAAAGCATCGCCCGGTTACTGCTTAGGAATAAGCGGTAGCTGGGCGTTTTTTGTTTTCGGCGTCCGGGAACCACGGGCTGTCAAGACGGAGGAGAGAGGCATGAGGAGATGGAGCGCGACGGGGCTGGGGCTGCTGCTGATGGCCGCCTCGGTGTTCGGTTTCAACCGGTACGCGGAACGGGTGGAACGGCAGGCGGCGACGGTAGAGGCGATCATGCCGACCCGGTTGATCGCGAGCGGGGAGACGGTGGACGCTTCGCTGCTGCGCCGCGTGCGCATCCCGAAGGAGGCGCTGCCGGACGACGCGCTTCGAGATGAAGGAAGCATCGTCGGCCGCACGGCGGTCGCGCCGATCGGCCCGAACGAGACGTTCGCCGCTTGGAAGCTGGCGAATCGGCAGCTGACGCCGAAGCCGGGAGAGCGGTACGTCAGCTTCCCGACGACGGACGTCACGAACGTCGGCAATATGCTGAGGCGCGGCGACCGCGTCGACGTGTGGGTCGAATTCGAGTCGCCCGTCATGCTGGGCGGAGCGGCGAAGGGCGCGCTGAAGGTGGCCGAGGGGGTGCGCGTCGCCAGCGTTCGGACCTCGGAAGGCGCGGAGGTCGGGGATACGTACGGGTACGACGCGCCGTTCCAGTCCGCTTCGACGCAGCGAGAGCGGGTGAGGGCGAGCGCGAACGGGAAGCCCGGCATGAATACGTTCATCATGACCGAACCGATTTACGAGGCGTTCGCGCTCGCGTCGCTCGTCGGCACGATCAAGCTGGCGCTGCCCGAGCCTTCGCTCGAGAGCGAAGCCGACGCGCGGGTCACCGACGAATTCGAAGCATATCGGAATCAATTGATGGCGGGGGAGGAGCCGACATGAGCCTATTGATCGGAATGAAGGAAGGCGAGGAGCTGGACCGGCTGCTCGAGGCGCTGCCGGCGGGGGCGGACCGGCGGACGGTCGCCCGTTCGAAGGAGTCGTTCTGGCGCGCGGCGGAGCAGCGGTTCGACGCCGTCCTGCTCCATGCGGAGCTCGTCGCGGACATGTATCCGTGGGAGTGGGCGGCGCGGCTGCGGGAGCGGCAGCCTTACGCGAAGATCGTTGTGTTTTTATGCGAAGAAGTGTACGACTCGCTATGGCTTGAGGTGGTTGAGCGGCTGTCGACGGAAGCGGGATTCGTCGCGACGCCGGTCGGGTGCGGTATGGAAGAACGGCGAGGCATCGCGCTGCAGACGCTGCTCGGGGAAGCGCCGCCGGCGGACGTCTCCCGAACGGGCGTCGTCGCCGCGGTGTGGTCCGCCGCCTGCAAGGACGGGGCGACGACGGTCGCCGCGAACGCGGCGTTGACGCTGGCCAGGGAAGCGCCCGGGCTCAGCGTCGGGCTGCTCGATTTGAACTTGAAAAATCCGGAGCTGCGGCTGCTGCTCGGCCATGCGGACGCCGGGCGGTCGAACGCGTCGCTGCGGCCGAAGCTGCAGACCGGGTCGCTGACGACCGCGGAGCTGCTCGCCGCGACGGCGCCGTTCCGCAGAACGCCGAATTTGCGGCTGCTGTGCGGCACGCACCGGCGCGACACGGCGGGGGACGTGAGCGCCGATATGATGGGCACGCTGCTGGCCGTGTGCCGCCGGACGTTCGACGTGACGGTCGTCGACGTCTCCTCGTACCCGGACAACGCCGCTACCGTCTGCGCCGTACGCGGAGCGGACGCGCGTTGGCTTGTGGCGTCCAATCGGCCGAGCTCTTACCTCTGGAGCTGGGGCGAATGGTACGAGTGCTACTGGAAGCACTGCGGGATCTCTCCCGCGGACGCGGAGCTCGTCTGCAACCGGTACGACCCGGCGGGCGATCCGCCGGAGAAGGCGGCCGCGGCGATCGGCATGAAGCTCGCGGCCGTGCTGCCGAACGTGCCGGGCGGCGCGGGACTCCGGCTGTCGGAGCTCGGGAAGCCGCTGGCGGACGCGCCGCAGGCGGAGCCGTTCGCGGCGGAAATGTACCGGCTCGCGAGCCGGCTGCACGTGCTGGCGGGCAAGGCGCCGCTCCCGGAGCGGCGGTCGGCGCGCCGGCGCTACGGCTTCATGTCGATGATTTCAAGCTTATTTTAAGGAGGCGGGAACATGACAGGGTTGTCGATGCGGCCGAGGGCCCGGTTCGATCCCGCCAAATATCGGCGCGAGCTGCTTCAGGCGGAACGGTCCGCTCCCGGCGGCGAAGCGCAGCGCACGGTGTCGCTGCAGGAGGCGTCCCGCATCGTATATGAGCGCCTGACCGAACGATCGAAACGAGACGAGAGCTTGTATAACGATATTTTGAACGCCGGACTCGGCGAGCCGGGGGCGCAGGCGCGAATGAAGGCGACGATCGATACGCTGTTGTCCGAATTTCGGCTGGAAATCGACCCGAGCACGATGATCGACGATTTGTCGCCGACAGACTGCGTGTTCGCCACCGCCTGCGGCGCCGGCTTGATCGAAGATTTGAAGCAGCAGCCGGACGTGGAGGAGGTGCAGGTGATCGGCCGATCCATCTACGTCATTCGGGAAGGGAGGCAGACGCTGCACCATCGGACGTTCTCGAGCCTCGAGGAGGTGCGGCTTGTCCAAGACCGGTTGGCGCTTTGCGGCAAGAAACCGATCAGCGAACGTCAGCCGTTCGTACAGTCGTACTTATGGAACCGGTCCCGGCTGGTTATGACGAGGGAGCCGTATACGGACGTGCCGAGCATTCATATCCGCAACTTTATCGTGAAGGACGTCACGCTCGCCAAGCTGGTCGAGCTCGGCACGATCGATGCGCGAACCGCGGAACTGCTGGCGCTGCTCGTTCGTTACCACGCCAGCTTTCTGATCGGAGGCGGGACGAACACGGGGAAGACGACGTTCTTGTATGCGCTGGCTTCGGAAATTCCGGAGGAAGAGCGGATTCGGACGCTGGAGAAAGAGTTCGAAATCGCGCTGCGGGAGCGGCTCGGCGGCCGGAGGAACATTTTGGCCGCGCGCGAGACGCTCGAAGCGGATCTGCCCATGGAGGAAGCCTTCAAACCGCTGCTCGTCATGAGCCCCGAGTGGGTCATCGTCGGCGAGGCGAAAGGGGCGGAAGTCGCGCAGATGGTGCAAGGCGCGCTGCGGGGGCACGACGTGATGGGGACGATGCATACGAAGTACAGGGAGTCGTTCCTCTCCGACGTCGTCGACATGTTGAAGCAGGACGGGAGAAGCCACGATACGCTAGATGCGAAACGGCGAATCGCGCGAGCGTTCAATATCCTGATCTTTCTGCGCCTCGTGAAGGACGGCGAACGAATGCGGCGGGTCGCGACCGAGGTGACGGAGCTGCACGTCGACGAAGACGGGAAGCCGGCCGCCAAACCGCTAGTGCTGTGGGACTACGAACGCAAAACGTGGACCTTCACCGGGACCTCGCTCAGCGCGCCGCTGCGAAATCACTTGCTATCTCGCGGAGCCGACCCGGAGCCGTTCCGCAGACTGGGGGTATGGCCGTGACCGAGATGTGGATCGCCAGGGCCGCGTTCACGGCGATGTGGCTGGCCGGTTCCGGCGTCGCCGTCGTCGTTTGGGTGTCTTGGCTGTCGATGCGTTGGAGGGATTGGCGGCTCCGTACATCGTTATTGGGACCGGTGCGACGGCAGACGGGCGGCTCGTTTCGCGAAATGGCGTTCGTGCGCAAGCTGGCCGACGATATGGAAATCGCCGGGGTGCGGCTCCCGCCGGAGGCGGCGATCGGAATGATGCTGTTGATCGGCGCGATCGGCTGGTTCGCCGTCGACGGCGCGATCGACGGCATGCAGCGGAGGTACGCGCTGGATGCCGATCGGCTGACGCCGGTCAACTCCTGGCTGCTCAATTCGGCGTCGGCGGGGCTGGCAGGGTCTCTCCCGTATTTTTACGTCAAATTCCGTCTCCAGCGCAAACGGCATCGGATCGCGCTCGATATGATCAAGCTCGTCCAAAATGTCGTCGGCCACTACTCGGACAAGCGTACGGTGCAGGAGCTGATCAGCCGTTCGGCGAACTCCATGCCCGAGTACGTCCGCGACGAATGGAAGCGGCTCGAGCTCCGCTCGCATATGGGCGCTTCCTTGGAGGAGGCGCTGTACGAGTTCGCGAGGCGGGCCGACAACGAGTGGGCGGAAGATATAGCCGATATTTTGCTCATTAAGCATAAGTACGGCAATGACGTCATCGACGCGCTTCATAAGCTGATCGTCGACATGCAGCGAGCCCGTAAGAACGAGGAGCGCCGGCTCGCGATGGTGACGGTGTACCGCATCGGCACGGCGGTCATGGTGGCGTTCGCGTTCGGCATCGTGTACTTCAACGTGTACGCGGACGGCTCGAACTACCGCCATTATTTCGTCAACCCGACCGGGCAATGGATCATGCTGGGTTCGGCTGCCGTGCTGTTCGCGTCGATGGTGCTCGTCGTCAAATCGGGCCGACGCACATTCTGATTTGCGGGAGGTGATGCATGTGAAGTGGGTGTGGCTGACGCTGTTCGGCGTCGGGGCGTTCGCCGCAAGTTATTCGGCGCTGCAGCCGCTCGCGCGGATGCGGACGAACGCCGTGCATGCGCTGCTGGAGCGGATTTGGAAGCGCGATTCGCAGGACGAGCTGGCGCTTCCCGAGCTGTCTTCGGCCGAGCGGCAGTTTCTCGAGCGGGCACGTCTCGCCGGCGTGAGCTGGTCGTACAGAAACTATACGTGGGGCTGCCGGGGAGCGGCGCTGGCCGGCGTGTATTTGTGGTCGGCGGCGATGCTGCCGAATGCGGCAGGTTGGGCGGAGGCGGTCCGTTTCGCCTTCGGCGCCGTCTTGTCGGCGGCGATTTGCCGCCTGCTGCCCCCTGCAGCGATCGCGCTGCTGGCGGCTAGACGCCGCATGCTGATGTTAAGCGAAATTTCGAAGTTCGCGCATCGTCTGTCGATTTGCATGACGGAGCAAACCGATATGCGGGAGCTCATTCTTCGCGCCGGGAGGCCGCTGAGGTTATTGAAGCCGCCATTGCAGCAGCTGGCCGCGCAGTGGGGTAACGACCAGCGGGAGGCGATTCTCGCATTCAAGGACGCCGTCGGCATATCAGAGGTGTACCCGCTCGTCAACGCGTTCGCCGCCGTCAGCCGCGCGAAGCCGTCGGACGTCAGGAGGCTACTCGTCGAACATTCGAAAGCGATCGACGCGACGTTGGAGGCGGAAATTACCAAACGAATCGAAAACGCGCCCGTTTGGATCAGTTTCTATATCATGATCCCGTTCCTAGTGTGTTTGGTGCTATTCGTGTACCCGTGGATGCTTACCGTGCTGGAGCAGATGGCCGTAAGCTTCTCGTCGCCGGGGTAACGGCGGGGTACGCAGGGGAGGGAGATCGGCAACGGTTCGCTGATCCGGCTGGGGCGGGAACTTGGTAGGAAACGGCACGGCAGCCGGGGTGGATCGGCGTCATATCCTTTAGGCGCGGCGGAAGCGGGAGGGGGGATTGAACGATGGGAAAGCTGGTAACGGCGCTGGCATTGACCGTGCTTGTGTTGGGCGCTGCGTTGTACACGTTCGGCGAAGTCATCTTGCCTGCGGCAGGGGAGGCGGGACGATCGACGGCGGCGCAAATCGAAGCTTCTTTTTGACGACGATGTCGAGTCCGTATTCATTATCCATTTAAAATATAGGAGGAATGGTTCATGAGTAAAATCGGGGTAGCTTTGGCGTTGTGCGTGCTGTTGTTAGGAGCGGTGCTGGTCATCGGCAACGGGGTGGCGACCCAAGCGGTCGACCGCGGCAACGATATCGGCGCGTCGCTGTCGGATGCGAACTTGGGCGTGAACCAAACGAGCGGCGCGATCACGATCGACACGCCGTAACGTCATGTCGAAGCTGCTGGTTTCGTTGTCGCTGCTGGTGCTCGTGTTCGGCATCGCCCTGTACATCTTTCAAGGAGGCGCCGGCGTGAACGACGCCGTGCGGGAGGGTCACGCCTCCGTGTTGGACGCGGCGCGCGGCTTCGATTACGTTTCGAATTGATGTTTGCGATACGGGGGGAAATTAGGTGCGATTGCGGAACGAACGGGGAGGAGCCGATACGATGCTGGTCACGCTGTTCGTGTTCCCCCTGCTTTTGTTTGCATGCTTTGCGGGCGTCCCGTTCTTCGTATACTTGATGAAAGGGACCCATGTGAACGTCGCGGCCAACCATGCGCTGAAGGAAGCAGAAACCGTCGGGTACGTCAGTCCGGAGGTAGCGGATCGGACCGTCGCGAGACTGGCCTCCCTCGGCATAGAGCCGATTACGCTCAATGGCGTGACGTATCCGTCGTTCGCGGGCAGCACGATGCAGAAGGTGCTGCGTGACGACGCCGACGCGGTCGTCACCGTCGTACTCACGTACCCTGCGCCGAACGTAGCTGCACTGCTCGGTCTCGTCGGAGGCGGCGGAGGAGGCGGGGAGACCGAGGGATTTTACCGGGTCGTTCTCCATGGGAAAAGCGAAGCGTATGAGTAAGCGGGGGGCGCTGCTCGCCAACGAACGCGGCTCGGCGCATGTGCTGCTGTTCGCGCTGCTTGCGGCGGTATTCGGCGTGCTGCTGTTCGTCACGTCGATCGAATGGATGCTTCAGTCCGCGAACAAGACGAAGTCGAAGCTGGCGCTGGACCGCGCCGCGCATGCTGCGGCGGTACACGTCGATTTGACGGAAGCCGCCTTCGGACGATTGGCTTGGGACGAGGACGCCGGACGCGCCGAATTCGATCGGTTCATGAGGTTGAATTTCGGGCTCGGCGCGGACGGTCGGCCGACGGACGGCAGCTGGCTGGAATTTCCGCCCGTCGTCCATCGGCTCGAGTTCGTCGAAGCTCCCGCGTATCCGGCGACGATTCGCCGAACCGTCGTGACGCACGAGGGAGAGCGGACCGAAACGACGCGGCATGTCGACGTTACCGTATACGGTCCTTCCGTTGTGGCGATCGTAGAGGTGCACCAACGCGTGCGCGGAGAGCCGGAGCCGATCGTGCTCTCCAGCGTCGCCAGCGTGCGCTTTCGATGAAGAAAGGCTTCGCGATTCGATGGTCGCGAAGCCCTTCATTTTTTGTCGAACTATCCACAATGACAACTATGCATTTAACGCCGTAAAGAATCGGTTACCCACATTATCCACAGCCAGTTACCCCAATATTGTGGATAAGTGGTGCGGATAAAGCTGCAGTATTAAGATCATGCGTTACTGCATCAACCGTTCCCACTCTTCATACCATGCGCCGACTTGCGCCTTGCGCGCCTCGATGTCCGCTTGCAGCTGCTGTACGGCGACGTAGTCGTTGTAAACGGCCGGATCGGCTAATCGTTCCTCCATTTGCGCGATATCGGCTTCCGCCGCTGCGATGTCCGCTTCAAGCTGCTCCAACCGCCGCTGCCGGTTACGTTCTTCCCGTTTGGACTGTTTTTCCGCTTCGTAGGAGGATGCCGGCGAGTCGCCAGACGCCTGAGCGGTACCAACGCTTTGTTTCGCTGACGGAGCGTCCTTCGGACGGTTGCCGTCGGAGTTGAAGCGCTGGTTCCCTGCGGCGGAGGCTCCGGCGTTTATTTCCGCCAGTTCCTGCTGTTTTTCGAGAAACTCGTCGTAATTTCCCAGGAAATGTCGAATGCCGTCAGGGTGCAGTTCCAAAATTTGCTCCGCCATGCGATTCAAGAAGTACCGGTCGTGCGAGATGAACAGCAGTGTGCCTTCGTAATCGAGCAGGGCCGATTCCAGCACTTCTTTGCTGACGAGGTCCAAATGGTTCGTCGGCTCGTCCAAAATGAGCATGTTCGCGTTTTTCAACATCAGCTTCGCCAGCGCTACGCGCGCTTTCTCGCCGCCGCTCAGCGACGATATTTTCTTCGTGACGTCTTCTCCGCTGAACAGGAAGTTGCCGAGCACGGTTCGGATGCGTACCTCTTCCAGGTGGGGGTATTCATTCCAAAGCTCGTCCAGCACGGTGTTCGTTGGCGTCAGTCCGGTTTGCTCCTGATCGTAATAACCGATGGTCACGTTCGTGCCCCAGTCGATGCTTCCGGCGACCGGCTGCATTTGTCCGACCAACGCCTTCAGCAGCGTCGATTTGCCGATGCCGTTCGGACCGATCAACGCCACGGCGTCGCCGCGGCGGAGGTGGAAGCCGGCGTTCCGGAACAGCGGCGTTTTCCCGCTGTCGTACGACATGCTCAGATTGCGAACCTCGAGCACCTCTTGTCCGGACATGCGTTCTACTTCAAAGCTGAAGGACGCCCGCTTCAGCTCGCCGCCGGGGCGGTCGATGCGCTCCATGCGTTCGAGCATTTTGCGGCGGCTTTGCGCCCGCTTCGTCGTCGTGGCCCGAACGATGTTGCGTCGAATGAAATCTTCGATCCGCGCGATTTCGTCCTGCTGCTTTTCGTACAGCTTCAAGTTGCGCTCATAATCGGCGGCTTTTTGTTCCATGAACTTCGTGTAATTGCCGACGTACCGCTTGGCCGACGTTCGTTCGATTTCGTACACGGTGTCGACGAGCGCGTCCAGGAAGTACCGGTCGTGGGAAACGACGAGTACGGCTCCCGGATAGCTCTTCAAGTACGACTCCAGCCAAGTGAGCGTTTCGATGTCGAGATAGTTCGTCGGCTCGTCCAGCATGAGCAGATCCGGCTTTTGGAGCAGCAGCCGGGCGAGCGCGAGGCGCGTTTTTTGACCGCCGCTGAGCGTCGAGACGATCGTCTCCGGCGCCATGTCCCCGAAGCCCATCCCGTGCAGGACGCCGCGGATCGTCGCTTCGATCGCGTAGCCGCCTCGCTCGCGGAACGTTTCGGACAGCGTCGCGTATTTCGAGAGCACTTGCTCGTAGGCGGACTCGTTCTCTGCGAGGCGCGGATCCGCCATCCTCGCTTCGAGCTCTCGCAGCTCGTTCTCCATGGCGAACAGGTCGGCGAAGACGGCGCGCATTTCGTGTATGATCGATCGATCGGACTGGAGCCCGCTGTTTTGGGCGAGATAGCCGATCGTAGTGCCTTTCGCGAGGAACAGCTGCCCTTCGTCGTAAGACGTTTCGCCCGCGAGGATGCGGAGCAGCGTCGATTTGCCCGCGCCGTTGGCGCCGACGAGCCCGATTCGTTCGCGTTCGCCCACTTGCAGATGAATATTGGAAAGAATGACGGTCGCTCCGTACTGTTTGCCGATCCCGGATGCTTGCAGCAGCATGAAAGTTCCCTCCGCGTCTTGCGTAAATCGCTGTTTCCAGTGTATCGGAATCGACGGCGGCGCGCCAGTCGCGGATTCGGCGCAACTCCCCGCGTCTCGTTGCAGCCTGCGTCCCACAATATGTTACAATAAGGACAACATCACTGTCGGGGAAACCGAACGCTGGGGGGCGTCCACGAATGAACGAGGCGAAGCGGGAGCTGCGCGCGCGCATGGCCGCGGCGCGGAACGCGATCGCGCCGGAGGCGCGGGCGGCGCGTTCCGAGGCAATCGCCCGGCATGCAATCGCCGCTTGGGAGGCGGGCGCGTTCGCCTGGGGCGCCGCGCCGGAGGGCGAGCGGCCGCTGCGGCTCGCCTGCTACATCCCGATCCGCTCGGAAGCGGATCCGCTGCCGCTCGCGCGCTGGTGCTGGTCGCGCGGCATCCCCGTGGCGGCGCCGCGAGTCGACGCCGCCGCGCGGACCATGACCCTGCACGACATTGCAGGGGAAGCGGAGCTGCGGCCTGGCGCGTACGGCATCCGGGAACCGGATGCCTCATCGCCCGAGGCCGCGCTCGCGCCGGGGACGCTCGTGCTCGTCCCCGGCCTCGCCTTCGACGCCCGCGGCGGGCGTCTCGGATACGGCGGAGGCTACTACGATCGCCTCCTCGCGCGCCACCGCGCCGCCATCGACGCCGGCGCGGTGCAGCTCGCCGCGCCGGCGTTCGCGGCGCAGGTCGTCGACGCGGTGCCCGTCGAACCGCATGACGTGCGCGTCCGTTTCGTCATAACGGAGAACGGCTTGATCGATTGCAGCAAGGGAGTATAGGGGAGGAGATGCGCATGGAATCATTGACGCATTTTAACGAACAGGGCAGGGCCAGAATGGTCGATATTTCCGACAAAGCCGAAACGACGCGCACGGCGGTCGCGACGAGCGCCGTCGTCATGCGGCCGGAGACGCTGCAGGCGATCAAGGCCGGCACGGCCGCCAAGGGCGACGTGCTCGCGGTCGCGCAAGTAGCAGGCATCATGGCGGCGAAGAAGACGTCGGACCTCATCCCGATGTGCCATCCGATCCGCATCACCGGCGTCGACATCGCCTTCGAGGACAACGGCGCCGACACGCTGCGCATCGCCGCGACCGTCCGCACGACCGGCGGCACCGGCGTCGAAATGGAGGCGCTCACCGCCGCGTCCGTCGCCGCGTTGACCGTGTACGACATGTGCAAGGCGATGGACAAGGCGATGACGATCGGGCCGACGCAGCTGGAGAGGAAAACGGGCGGCAAGAGCGGGGACTTCATCCGCATATAAAAGGCGCCGGCCGACAAGAGAAGGAGAGGGGAGAGAAATGATGCGGTGGAAGGTAGCGATATTGACGACCAGCGATCGCGGCGCCCGAGGAGAGCGGGAATCCACGAGCGCGCTCGTCATCAGGGAGCTCGTCGAGGAGGAGCTGCACGGGGACATCGTCGAAGACCGCGTCGTGCCTGATGAAATCGACGACGTCATGGCGGCGCTCATCGAAATGTCCGAATACCACGAAGCCCACCTGATCTTAACGACCGGCGGGTCCGGGCTCGGCGCCCGCGACATTACGCCGGAGGCGACGCGCCAAGTGATCGACCGCGAAATTCCGGGGTTTCCCGAGCTGATTCGCGCCAGCCAAGCGGCCCGGAACATCCGTCCCGCGCTGTTTCGCGGCACGGCGGGACAGCGCGGCCGCACGTTGATCGTCAATCTTCCGGGGCGTCCGAAGGGCGTCAGTACGGCGATGATGGCGATCATAGCGGACTTGGAGGCGGCGATGCGGAAGCTGTCGGGCAAGGAGGATGATTTCGAGGAATGAAGGATCAACCTTTTTTAAAGGAAGTTCCGGTTCGGGAGGCCGTGGGCTTGCGACTCGGGCATGATCTCACCCGCATCGTGCCCGGCGAATTCAAAGGGCGGGCGTTCCGCAAAGGTCACGTCATTGCGGCCGAGGATATTCCGCTCTTGCTCGACATCGGCAAGGAGCATATTTACATCATGGACCTGCCCGAAGGCTGGGTGCATGAGGAAGACGCGGCGCTGCGCATGGCGCGGGCCGCGGCCGGCGACAACGTCGAGCTGTCCGAGCCGAGCGAAGGCAAGGTCATGCTGAAGGCGGCCATCCCGGGGCTTGCGAAAATCGACGAAACGTTCGTCCATCTCGCGAACGACATCGAGCACGTCGTGTTTAGCACGATCAAAACCGACGCCGTCGTCCGAGCGGGCGCTTCGCTCGCGGCCGCCCGCGTCGTTCCTCTCGTCGTCGAAGAAGAGATCGTCGCCCGGTTCGAAACGACCGCGCAGCAGCACCGCTACAGGACGAACGCGGCGCCGATCGTCGCGGTGAAGCCGTTCCGCGCGCTGAAGGCCGGCGTCGTCACGACCGGCGGGGAAGTGTTCTCCGGCCGCATCGAGGACAAGTTCGGTCCCGTCCTGCGGGACAAGCTCGCCGCGCTCGGCTCCGAAATCGTCGAGCAGCGCTTTTCGGCCGACAACACGGAAAGCATCGCCGAACAGATCCGCTATTTCCAAGGGAAGAACGTCGATTTGATCCTCGTGACCGGCGGCATGTCCGTCGACCCCGACGACCGAACGCCCGGCGCGATCAAGCAGGCGGGCGCCGACATCGTCTCCTACGGAACGCCGATGCTGCCCGGCTCGATGATGCTGTTCGGCTATTTGCCGGGCGGCGTGCCGATCTTCGGATTGCCCGGCGCCGTCATTTACGAAAACTTTACATCCTTCGATGTGCTCCTGCCGCGCGTTTGCGCCGGAGAACGTATCGAACGAGCCGATATCGTGAAGCTGGGATACGGCGGATTGTTGAAATAATCGCTTAAAGGAGGCAACAACGCCATGCAAAGCATCGGTGTCCCGGGATTAATCCTCATCCTGCTGGTAGCGCTCATCCTGTTCGGCCCGAAAAAGCTGCCCGAGCTCGGCCGCGCGTTCGGCCGCACGCTGCGTGAATTCAAAGAAGGCACACGGGAGCTATTGAAAGAAGAAGACGACGACGACAAGCCGAAGCCGAACGCGTCAGCCGCCGCGCCTTCCGCCGTCGTCGAAGCCGAACGCGTCGAGCCGAAGAAAGACGACAAGCGGCTGCCGGAATAACCGGCGACGAACGCATCGAACGAGATGCGTTTTTTGTTGCGTCTAGCAGGATAAACCGTTCCTGCGAAGGCAACAATGGGTGAGGTGACAAATCACGGAAAATTTTTTTACCTGTCCCCTTGAAATCGGAAATCAAAATGAGTAAAATTTGAATCGTGAGTGTTAGCACTAACCACTGTCGAGTGCTAACAGAAGGTAAATTATTGAAGACCCATTTTGAAGGAGGCCATTTAGTCATGATCAAGCCTTTGGGAGACCGCGTAGTCATCGAAGCCATCGCCAAGGAGGAAACGACGGCAAGCGGGATCGTTCTGCCGGAGACGGCGAAGGAGAAGCCGCAAGAAGGCAAAGTCGTAGCCGTCGGCGCTGGCGTTTACAAAGACGGCGCTCGCGTGCCGCTGGACGTGAAAGAAGGCGATCGCGTCATTTTCTCGAAATACGCGGGCACGGAAGTGAAATTCGAAGGCCGCGAACTGTTGATCATGCGGGAGAGCGACATCCTCGCCATCCTCGGCTGATCCGGATTACACATACGCACGAACCTTTTTCCGATCTAACAATCTAGGAGGTAGAGTTTACGATGGCTAAGGAAATCAAGTTCAGTGAAGACGCCCGCCGCGCGATGCTCCGCGGGGTCGACGCTCTTGCGAACGCAGTGAAAGTTACGCTCGGTCCGAAAGGCCGCAACGTCGTCCTTGAGAAGAAGTTCGGCAGCCCGCTCATCACGAACGACGGCGTTACGATCGCGAAAGAAATCGAACTCGAAGACGCATTCGAGAACATGGGCGCTCAGCTCGTGAAAGAAGTCGCTACGAAGACGAACGACGTCGCCGGCGACGGTACGACGACGGCGACGGTTCTCGCGCAAGCGATGATCCGCGAAGGCCTCAAGAACGTAACGGCAGGCGCTAACCCGATGGTCGTCCGCAAGGGCATCGAGAAAGCGGTCCGCGCCGCTGTCGAAGAGCTCAAGAAAATCTCCAAGCCGGTCGAAGGCAAGCAATCGATCGCGCAAGTCGCTGCGATTTCCGCCGCTGACGAAGAAGTCGGCCAGCTGATCGCGGACGCGATGGAGAAAGTCGGCAACGACGGCGTCATCACGGTCGAAGAATCCAAAGGCTTCACGACGGAGCTCGAAGTGGTTGAAGGTATGCAGTTCGACCGCGGCTACGTTTCGCCGTACATGATCACGGATACGGACAAGATGGAATCCGTTCTCGACAACCCGTACATCTTGATCACGGACAAGAAAATCTCCAACATCCAAGAAATTCTTCCGGTGCTCGAGAAAGTCGTTCAATCCGGCAAGCAATTGCTCATCATCGCGGAAGACGTCGAAGGCGAAGCGCAAGCGACGCTCATCGTGAACAAGCTCCGCGGCACGTTCACTTGCGTAGCCGTTAAAGCTCCTGGCTTCGGCGACCGCCGCAAGGCAATGCTGCAAGACATCGCGGCTCTTACGGGCGCGCAAGTCATCACGGAAGAGCTCGGCCTCGACCTCAAATCCACTCGCGTGGATCAGCTCGGTTCCGCTCGCCAAGTTCGCGTTTCGAAAGAAAACACGATCATCGTCGACGGCGCCGGCGACAAGGCCGACATCCAAGCTCGCGTCAACCAAATCCGCGCGCAGCTCGAAGAGACGACTTCCGAATTCGACAAAGAGAAGCTCCAAGAGCGTCTCGCGAAGCTCGCCGGCGGTGTAGCCGTCATCAAAGTCGGCGCAGCGACCGAAACCGAACTGAAAGAGCGTAAGCTCCGCATCGAAGACGCCCTGAACTCCACGCGCGCAGCTGTGGAAGAAGGTATCGTTTCCGGCGGCGGTACGGCGCTCGTGAACGTATACAACGCTGTTGCAGCGGTCAAAGGCGAGAACGACGACGAGCAAACGGGCATCAACATCGTCCTCCGCTCCTTGGAAGAGCCGGTTCGCACGATCGCGTTCAACGCTGGTCTCGAAGGCTCCGTCGTTGTCGACCGTCTCAAGAAGGAAGACATCGGCATCGGCTTCAACGCAGCGACGGGCGAGTGGGTGAACATGTTCAACGCAGGCATCGTCGACCCGGCGAAGGTTACGCGTTCCGCGCTGCAGCACGCTGCATCCGTTGCGGCAATGTTCCTGACGACCGAAGCGGTCATCGCCGACAAGCCGGAGCCGAAAGGCGCAGCTGGCGGCGGCATGCCTGACATGGGCGGCATGGGCGGCATGATGTAATAAGGGATTAAACCCTTATTATATGAATGTCTAACCAAATAAAAAGTTAACCATACAAGAAGGTCCCTCATCAGTTGACGCAACTGTTGGGGGCCTTTTTTTGTATATTGGCGGGGAAGCGGCGAAAATTTGTTTTTGCCAGGGGGTTTGCTAAGATGGTAAGGAAATATTTTTAATCGATAGTGAATTGGGGGTTTCCTGTTGTTGTCCGTTCAAACCAAAATGGAGCAATTGCGATCGCTTGCCGAAAGAACTTTACTGTTTCGGATTCTTTTCTTGAGCTTCTTGCCGGTGGCATTGTATATAGATTCTGTTACTCATAAACCGATGAGTGCCTTTTATATCATTCTCATGATTTTTGCAGGCTTTTCTTTCCGCCACATCGGATTTTTAATAATGCTCAGCGGAATGGTGACCTTCTTTCGGTTTTACCTTGAGTCAACGGTAGTTCTGGAATGGGATACATTCGTATACCAGTGGATTTCTTTTTTCTTCATTTCTTTTTCCATTAAGACGCTGCAGCAAAAATATATGAATCAAAAGACCAATGTCGTCCAACTCACTACTGTGTTGGCGAAGGCGTTAGACTCAAGGGATCCTTACACTGCAAATCACTCGGAGAATGTAGCGCGCTACTCGAAAATGATCGCAGAGGAAATGGGTATTCCAAGTACTCAATTAGAGGATCTGTATTATGGCGGACTTCTGCACGACATCGGAAAAATTGGAATATCGGAATCCGTTTTGACCTAACCTGCGCGTTTGACGGATGCGGAGTTCGAGCAAATCAAAAAACATCCCGCGATCGGATACAACATTATAAAAGCGGTACCCACGTTTAGGGAAAAGGGGATATTAGACATTGTCCTGTACCATCATGAGAGAGTGGACGGCAAAGGATATCCGAAAGGATTAAAAGGCGAAGAAATACCTCTTCCTGCCCGGATTGTATCCCTTGCCGATGCGTTCGATGCGATGACGACAAGACGCACCTATAGAGATAAGCAAAACTTTGAATATGCGATCAACGAAATTAAGAAAAGCAGAGGTACTCAATTTGACGAAAAAGTTGTGGATGCTTTTTTGAAGGTAGTAGCCAAACGGGGTCCAGAGAGCGCAACGAACGATCCATTGTAGTGCTCGGTGAGACCGAGCGGTACGCTGTTTGTCCGCTACATTGGGGTCCTCCGGCCGGAAGAGGACGCTTCCTAGCCTAGTCCGCCCGCGCTTATTTCGCCTTTTGCCTTCTAAAGATTTTCTTTAAGACCATACCGAACGCATCGTTATTTGCTGATTGAACGCCTCCTTTGAAAATACCTTCCTGCCACTTTTGGTAAAGGAAAATAGTTAATGCAAGTCCAACCATCAGGAGGAACACCTGGAACTCATTAAAGTTGACCAGTTTGTAAATCCGTCCTTCGAAGAAATGGTGTAGCACAAACGCAAACACTCCATCAATAACCACGTTAGTAGCCATGTAAAGCCAAAAATTACGGTATGTGAGATGGAAGATCCAGATGGTTCCAACTAAGAAAACGCCGTATACAAACGAAACGTTGGTGATGTATCCCCAAGGAACTATACGGTCTATCATCACCCACCATTTCAGGGCGTGAGCCGCTTCGAAAAGAATGGTAACCAGCAGAGAGACAAATATCGCTACCGGCATGTACCGTTTGACGGTTTCTTTGCTCAGGAAAAACAAGGTTGGCCAAGGGGCGATCAAGAAGGCCCATAGCATGATTTTGTTAAACATCGTATTCGTACCTTCCATAGTAAGGTGATTAACTACATTATTCACCCGGAACAAGAAGAGTAAACATTTTGAGAAAGTGATGGAGTCGCAAAAAAGAGAGGCTTTTCAGAGCTGTGCTCACGAAAGCCCCCCTTTTATTTCCACCGGTGCGGGAGAGTGCTCTCCCCGGGTCGGCTCAAACAAAACTTGTGCCGTTATAGTTGACCGTATACGGTCTCCGTCACCGTCGTCGGCGGCGGAACAGGAACCGGAATCGCGATCGGCGGTTGAGTCGGAAGCGTCCCCGGCACGCCCGCTGGGAGCGGAAATTCTACTTTGACCCGGTTAGCCTGCTGCTCCGTTTTCGTATCGCTCCCGAATTGATAAGCTCGGTGCAGCATAGCGGCCGCTTGGGCGCGAGTGACGGGCAGTTGCGCCCGGAACGTATCGTCCGGAAAACCGGATACCAGTTTCGATTCCACCGCGATCGAGACGTAATTTCTCGCATACGACGATATACTCGAAACATCCGTAAACATGGCATCCAAAATACTGTGATCCGGAAAATGCGTAGCGTCGTAGCCTTTTAGTTTAACGATCGCTACTGCAAGATCCTCCCGGAGAGCGGGCGCATCCGGATCATAAATCAAACGACCGTCGGGCAGCGCGTACCCGTTCAAATAAAACTTAGCCGCTTCCACGAACGGCGCATGCCAATCTCCCGGTTTCACGTCCGCGAAGGACGTTTGCGTGACCGGCTCTACCGTTAGCCCTGCGGCCAGTACCATGATCTTCGCCAGCTCTGCGCGGGTCACCGTCCGTTCAGGCCTAAACTTGCCGTCCGGATAACCTCCCAAGACGCCTCGGCTGGACAGGTCGTTAATCGAGGAGAGAGCCCAGTACGACGCATCGACATCGCTGAACAATTGTTGGGCCGGTTTGTTCAGCAGGTTAGGGTCGATGTCGCTCCCGTAATCTAACGGATTCCGAGGTGGCTGGGGATTCGCCGGCGGCTGCTGCGGAACCGTCCCGCCATTTTCCCCGACTTGAAATACGTCCTCTCGAAACCCTAACGGTTTGAACTCATTATCGTACAGAATCGTTAATGCGTAAGTTTGCCCCGAACGCGGAATCGAGGATCCGTACCCTGTTTGATCGTTATACACCTCGGAAAAATTTGTAAACTGGTGGATCGTGCCGCTCGAACGGATGTTCAAGTCGCGGTCGGAGCTCATCACCCGAATGCGAGTAAACCGTTTCATAGATTCAGGAAGCTTCGATCGGTCGACGTACGTCTTAAACGATTTCGGTCCTTCCGGTACATGCGTCACCCCCGATTCGATCCACGGGACTGCGCCGCTCGTCACCGGCGGTTTGCTTCCGCTGACTCTAATCAACGTCACATCGCTTGCCACTTCCCATCGGTACACGGTGCTCGCGGAGGGAGCGATCAACCGGTAAGCCGTACCGACTTCCATGGAATCGATATTGGCGATCTCGAACCCGAAGCCGCTGATGGTGTTCGTGCTGAACCCTCCGGTAATTTGCGCGTACACTTCAGGCTTGCCGTCGGCTTGAAGCACGAAATTCGTCCCGGCGTAATTAATGAAATCCATGTCTTCCCCGTGAATGACTTGGGCGGTAGCTACGATAAAATCGTACATCGTGTGCGCCAGTTCCGGAGGCATGTCGGAGGAGTTACCCCAGATCGAATCGATGATTTGCACGGTGCGAAGGTTCGTCCCTTCGGCGTACGAATTCCCCGGTACGGAGAAAACCGAGGCGAATAATGTCAATATACAAGCTAGGACTAGGGGCACAATCTGTTTGCTTACCATAAATGATGACGTCCTTTCCTACCTTTTTCATAGTCTAGTAAGTATTTTATACCAGAACTTAACAGAAATGAATGAATAATTCACTTGTTTTAAAAAGGGGCCTATTTTTTACACGTCTCAATTTCAAAAACTATTAACGTCATAAGGTAGCGAAAAAGGCACCGATTCTGGTAAGGTGGAACTAGAGATATTTTTTGTAAGGAGAGGTCGCAATGCCCACAAGAAGTTGGCTTCGGATGATCACGGCCTCCGTCGTCGCTTTCGCGGTGTCGGTTCCTGTTACCCAAAGCGCGAAGCCGACCTTCGCCGACGTCGCAAGGGATGCTTCGTGGTCGCTGCCGTCCGTCGTCGAGCTGACGCATCGGGGCATTTTCACCGGATACGAGGACGGCAGCTTCGCGCCGAACCGCGCGGTCACGCGCATCGAGGCGCTGGCGGCGATCGTTCGTCATATGGGTCTTCGGGCGGAGGCCGAATCGGACAAAACGCGGAGAGCTCGGTTGTCCGCCGCAGACACCGATCTGATCAAGCGGGATTACGACTGGGCGACGGGGTATGTCGAAATCGCGGAGAAATACAACCTGTTGGACGACGAAAAGGCTGCATTCGGACCCGGGGAGCAGGCGAATCGCCTCTGGACGACGAAACTGCTTGTCCGCGCTCTAGGCCTTCAGAGGGAGGCGGAGCGGACTATGGCCGCTGTACTGCCCTTTCAAGACCGTACGGCGGTCGCGGAAGGCGACATCGGGTACGTCGCTGTGGCGGTGCAACGCGAGCTGTTGACGGGATATGAAGATGGCACGTTCCGTCCTTCCCGCCGCGTCAGCCGCGCCGAATTGGCCGCGCTCCTCGACCGGGCCGGCAATCTATATCCAGACCCGACGGGGGAGTTCGGGCAGCTGCAAGGAACCGCGATGAGCGCGAGCGGCGGCAACATTACCGTAAAGCAGCTTCGCGCCGAGCAAACGTTCCCGGTCGATCCGGCAGCGACGGTGGTGCGGGGAGGGAAACTGGCGTCCATCGGTGACATCATTCCCGGCGATGAAGTCAGCGTACTTCTGAAAGCAGGGAAGGCCATACACCTGGCCGTCACCGCCTCGGCAACCGTTACCGACGGCACGAAGAGCGGCACGGTTTCGTCTTTCGGCAACGACTACATCACCCTTTACGAGCAGGAAGGGGTGACCCGAAGCTATAAGGTGGGCAGCGCCGTCGCCGTTTCTCTGAAAGGCAGCCCCGCCGTATGGACCGACCTTCGAATCGGAGACGAGGTGGCCGTTACGGTAGCCGCAGGAACAGTCACGAGTGTAGATGTGCTTCGGTCGACCGCATTGGACGGGCGCTACCAGGGCAAGGTGAAATCGATTGAAGCCGACCGCCTGACGTTGACCGTGAACGGAAGCGACATGACCTTCGATGCAAATAAGGAGGGCGTTACCGTCCTTTTCAACAACATCCCGGGTGACTGGACCAACATTCAAATCGGCAGCGATGCGGCAATCATCGTATCCGGCGGAGTGGTCTACCACGTCAGCGTAACGCAAAACACTCCGGTCACGCAGGACGGGGAGGGGCATGTTACCGCAGTATACCCGAAGCTGCAGCAAATCGTGGTGTTCCGAAACGGGGTTAACGAATTGTATACGATCTCCAGGTCAGCGGATATTTTCCGAAGCGGCGTTGAATCCAGTCTGGACAAGATCATGCCGGGCGACAAAGTCGGTCTGGTCGTGGAGAACGGGGTCGTCACGTTCATCGCCGTCTCCGAACCGGCGAAAGAACAAGTTCGGAACGGGATCGTCAAGGGGATCTACATGTCGCATACGTATACGGGCCGGAGCATCGCTCAGGTCACCATCCGGATGGATCAGGACGGAATACCGATCCATTACACGTACGAAGCATTGCCTGACGCAACGGTCGTCGGAGGCGTGGAGAAGCTGTATTCGGATCGGACGGAAGTCGAGCTGCTGTTGTCCGACGGCAAGGTGTCGCACATCTTCGTTCGTTAACGCCTCCTCTAACAGGAAGAACCCCCGCGCACTAGGCACAGGGGTTCGTTCGGAGACGGCGTCAGACTTATTTCGCTTCAGCCGCGAGCGCTTCCTGAAGATGCTCGCCTTCGACCAGCTGGCGCTCAATATCCACGCTGTGTCGTTCGAAGCACTTGCAGTAGTAATCCTTGCGGCAGATCGTGCATGGAATGTTTAAGAGCCTGTTGATACTGGTGATTTTCCAAGCCGGATCCTTCCGCATAAAGACGCGCGCTTTCGTTCGGTCCTTAAACGTTACGATGAACTGATACAGACCGAGCTCCTCGTTATGATCGGACAGGGAGACAGTATCGACGACAAGTTTCGTTCTCAAGGCAGATGGCTCCTTTGTTTAATGAATGTACTGTAGCCGATACATTAGTTTAATCATTTTCTGAGGCTAAAGTCAAAGCCTGCAGCGGCAAGCAGGGACATTATTCGTCCTGATCTTGCGCGGAGGTCAGAATCGGAAAGCCGAGCACCTTCTTCAGATCGTTCAGCTCTCTGCGAAGCGCTCGAACCTGCTGGCGAAGCGACAGCACCTCTTCCTCGAGCCGGACGACGTGCGGATCGACCATCGTGGGCGTCCCGTCCGGCCCGTCGTGGGGCTGCTCCAACCGCAGCTGAAGCGTCACCGAAGGCTTCCTTCGCTGCTGCAGTTCTTCGAACTCGCCGGCTTCGAATCGTTGAATGAACGTTTGAAGGGCATCCGCCCGTATTTTCCATCCGATTCTGCGGTTTTCCGGAGGATCCGCTTGAATGTAGCCGGCGTTGAGCCACTTGCGGACCTCCTGCTTGTCCCTTGCGATGCCGCGTTCCTTGAGCAATTGGAATGCATCACGGACGCTGTAGATGGTCATTATAAACCCCCTGACGTATCGTAAAATGTTAATATAACTATTATAGAAAAGTATGGTGGTTTCATCAATGAACAGTTCATTATCGATATTAAACCTTTTTCCATCATTAGGGATAACTTACGACTAAAGTGGTAGATTATCCCTAATGATGGAGTCGGGCTTTAATACTTTTTAGTTAAAGAAATAGGTAAGTAGTTGGTTAGATGAAAAGATTTTTGCGCTTAGAGTAGAAAGTGGACACACCGTAAGAGCGAACCTGTTAGAATAAAAACAACGAAAAGGTCGAGGTGTGCCACGAGGGAGTACCGCCAGCATTTTGATGAGGAATTTAAGGCGGGAACACGGCCGGCATGAAAATCGGGTAAAAAGACTCGGGCATGCGTTTATTCGCAAACATAGCTCCCGGTTTCGCGTTGATCTACGGATTATTCATGGAGAAAGGTGATCTTATTGATTGATATACATTGCCATATACTCCCCCAAGCTGACGATGGACCGGATACGCTTGAAAAATCTCTTGCTATGGCTAAAAAAGCAGTTCGCGATGGTATAAAGACGATTGTTGCGACACCTCACCATTTAAACGGGAGGTATACAAATAATAAGTTTAATATCGAAAAGGATGTGCGTGAACTTCAAACGAATCTCGATAAACATGGGATAGACCTTAATGTCCTACCTGGGCAAGAGTTGCATTGTTCTTCATCGTTATCTAGTTACATATATAATGACTCTGGGATCCTAACATTAAATAACTCTCGGTATTTATTGCTCGAACTTCCATCAGGCGAAATTCCCTTGGGATTTTGGGAAATTATCCATGAAATACGAGTTATGAACTTAACCCCTATTATTGCTCATCCGGAGAGAAATAAGGAGATATTAGGTAAAGTTGATATCCTTTCATCATTTGTAGAGGAAGGTGTCTTGATTCAAGTAACAGCTCAGTCCCTATTGGGGGGATTCGGGCCAACTATTCAGAAAGCGGCAAGGAGAATGTGTCAACAGAACACAATTCACTTTATTGCTTCTGATGCCCATAATAATTCTACAAGACCGTTTTTAATGAAGGAAGCCTGCAACTGGGTTCTTAACGAGATGGGGAATGATTACGTAGAATATTACCTTGATAATGCAGAAAGGGTTATACGTAATCAGGAGGTAGTCCCGATGACACCTCAACTTAAAAAAAAGAATCGCTTATTCTTTTGGATGAAATAATTCTTTAATTTTGTCGAATTCATTGCCCGCTAAAGAGAAACTGTGTTATTCTGTATTTAACCAAGTTACATAAAAATGGAATTTCGTAGTTTGCTGATACGACCATAAGAGGTGAAGAGATGAAGAAAGTACTAAAGACGACAGTTGCAGCTTCGCTCGTATTTGGGACAGTGACGGGGTTGCCGATTGCTGGATTGCACCCGATTACTGGGGCAAAGGTCGTACATGCAGCCACTACATATACGCCGGTAGCACTGCCGGAGTCTGCAAAGAATTGGCTTAAAAAGTTGGAAGCTGCCTATGATCTCCTAGATGCTGATGAGAAGCAAGCTATCGAACAAGCACGTACGAATTTGTTGCAAAGTAATCCGGGTACTGGGGTAGTTGACCCGATCGTTGAGTTTCTGAATGCGAATTCCCAAGGTGTAACCTTTACCCGGGACGAAGTGGCAAGCGTGGTCTGGTCATTCGCGCATTTCCTTTCGACGACGGATGATGCGCAGTTGGAGACGTTCCTCGACCAGTTCCGTCAATCCTCGTCTGTTCGCGCGTTCTTTACGAAGTTGCTTGAGCCTACGGATATTGATTTGAACGGAGCCAACGGCTTGGACGTCGACGACGCAATTGAATTCTTTGTTGCATACCAAGCAGCTCTCTTGAGCTCTGTAAATCCATCCGACGCTTTAAAATATTTGGCTGGCACGACTACAGGGAATGACTTGACAAATCTTAAGACACAGCTTAAATCCGATATTCAGGAAGCCTTCACACAGGTGATGGCCAATAATACTTTAAATCTTTCCAAAGTATTAAGCTATTACGCACCAAATACAGCAGATAAAGCTGAACTGGCTGAAGCATTCGCAGAGACGATGCTGGCTATGACGAATCAATACGATCCTCAATTGAAAGCGACGCGTGCATTCGTTAAGGCGTCCGTCCTTAGCGAAGTCCAATTTTCGACCTCCGTTACGAATAATGGCCGCACTTTAACGCCACAGTTGAAGATTTCGAATGTAAACATCCCGAACACGTTAGTAACTTGGTCCGTAGTCCAAAGCACGAACAGTATGATTGCCGTTAGCAACAATACGTTCGTTCTTGCAACAACTGCTCAGGCCAATCAAGTGTATACGGCAACAGTGCGGGCGGTTGACTCGATGTTCAATGTAAAGTTGTATGAAGGCAGCATCTCTATGACATACGTACCGCCAGTTGATAACGGTGGTAATAACAACGATGGCGGTAACAATCCTGGTGGCGGAGTTCCAGTAACAAACACGCCCACACCGGTAGTTGATCGCCAAGAGGTCGCAACCCGGGTTACGAACACGATTAACAACTTCAAGAACCAAATTGATACTGCGGCACCGGCTCAACGGGCAAGCCTAGTGAAAGAGGCCGTCAAAGAGGTTAAAGAAGCCCTTAAATCAATTGGTAAGTTGAATCTGTCCAATGCCGTTACCCGCACGGGGAACCAAGCAACGGTCGCGGTCACTGCCAGCGCCATTATCGAGCAAATCAACCAAATTAAAGAACAGGCGGAAGCTCTCGCAGTAGCGTTGAGGGAGCTTGACCCGAACGCGAAAGTGAAGCCGGTCCTTGTCCTAGATCTCGGAACCGTTGATGCGTCAAGCTTGTCCGTGCCGCTCGCCAAAGAAATTCTAGATGCAGCGAAAGCTGCAGGTTTAGACGTAAGCATCGCTGCGAACGGTGTCAGCATCGCATTTAATCCGTCGGTCTTCTCCGATACAACGACGCTGACGATTGAAACCCAAGACGAGAGTGTCGCTACGGAAGTGACGGATCTGCCTCTCGCATCCGACGTTTACGAGTTTACATTTACGGACGAGTCCGGAGAAATCGAAAACTTCGAACAACCGGTAGAAATGGTACTTACGTTGGAAGACAACGGGGACTTGGAAGAGGACTTCTTGACGGTTGCTAAGATCGATAATGGAAGTTTGATTATCTACGGCGGCAGCGTGACGGAAGGCTCGATTCGCGTCCACAGAACCTCGTTCTCGACGTACACGGTCGTTGAGAATAAGGTGACATTCGAAGATACGGCATCCGTTAATGCATGGGCCGGTCGACAAATTCAGTCGATCGCTGCGAAAGGGATCGTTGAGGGACGCGGGGAAGGGCAGTTCGATCCGAATGCCTATGTAACGCGCGCAGAATTCGCGAAAATGATCGCGAAGACGCTGGGGATCGAAGGCGGGGAAGAGAATTTCAGCGACGTCTCCTCGACGGATTGGTTCCAGCCGTATGTCGGAGCGGTGCAGAAGTGGGGCATTACGAACGGTCGCTCTGCAGGGCAATTCGCACCGAACGAAAATATTACTCGCGCGGAAATGGCGACAATGATCGCGCGTGCGCTTGAGCAAGTTCGCGGCGTACAAAGCTTTGCGGAGAGCGAAGCGATGTTGGAACAGTTTACGGATGCCGATTCCATCCACGCGACGCTCCAGGACGGAGTTGCTTATGCCGTTGACCAAGGCATCGTTATCGGTCTCCCGGACGGCAATTTCGCGCCTGATAGCTATACGACTCGAGCACAGGCCGCCGTTATGATTTACCGAGCATTAAACCTCGAATAATTGAAGGAATCATCCAAACTAGCCTTCCTCCTTGCAGGGGGAAGGCTTTCTTAATCTAAGTTTTCTCACTATCTATTCATCCCTGGATCAGTTAGAATGGTAGAAACACGAGAGATTATTAAGGGAGTTAATAGGCAATCATGGAACTCGATCTGAAAGACTACTTCAAAATTATCCGGAAGCGGCTGGCTTGGATTATAGTGGTGGTATTGTTGGCGAGCCTGGCCTCGGGTGTCGTGAGCGCCTTCTATTTGAAACCTGTATATGAAGCTTCTACGAAATTGATTGTCAATCAATCCAATGACACAAGTTCCATGGGGCAGTTGGACATCAATCAGGTCAATCTAAACCTTCGATTAATAGATACATATAAGGAAATTATCCGTACGCCGGCGATTATGCAGGTTGTAGCCGAGGAAAATCCTGAATTCGATTTGACTGCAGACCAATTGATCGCGAAGGTGAGAGTCAGTTCGGTAAATAATACGCAAGTGATGACGCTAGTCGTCGAAGACGGATCTTATGAAAAGGCGGCAGCTATCGTGAATGCGATCTCCTATGTGTTCCAAAGGGAGATCCCAAAGATCATGAACGTAGATAACGTCTCGATATTGAACGAAGCCCCCCTTGAGGTCAACCCTTCCCCAGTTAAGCCGAACGTCCTTTTGAACATAGCAATAGCGTTCATCGTCTCGTTAATGGCAGTCATTGGATGGGTGTTCCTTATGGAATATTTGGACGATACGATAAAAACCGAGAATGATGTCAGCGAAATCATCGGACTTCCGACGTTGTCGTTGGTCGCTCGGACGACGAATGAAGATTTTGTACCCCACGGCGGGAAAAGCTTAAAACGGAAGGTGACGGACAGCCATGCCGCTCCAAACCAATAACAACCAGAGAAAAATCATAACGGTATCCAACCCGAAATCCCCCATCTCCGAATCGTACGTAAGACTCCGTACCAATATAGAATTGTCAGCTGTCGACGAGCCGATTCAGGTGATCATGGTCACATCGGCCAACCCTGGAGAAGGGAAGTCGACGACGGCGGCAAATCTAGCGGTAGTCTATGCTCAAGCTGACAAACAAGTGTTGTTAATCGATGCCGATTTGCGGAAACCGACGATGCATCATCATTTCATGCTAAGCAACCGGAACGGCCTGACAAGCGTGCTTACTAACCAAGTTTCAATCGGTGGAGCGATCAGAGAAACGAGCGTTCCTAATCTGCGGGCGTTGACCTCTGGTCCAATTCCGCCCAATCCTTCGGAGCTTCTTTCTTCGAAAAGAATGGAGTCGCTGATCGCGGAGTTGCGCAGCGAGTTCGATATTATTATCATTGACACCCCCCCGACACTTGCCGTAGCTGACGCGCAAATCATTTCAACGCGGTCGGACGGTGCAATCTTGGTGCTTAACTCCGGAAATGTTAAGCGCGAGCTTGCTTTGAAGGCGAAGCAAAGTTTGGAGCATGCGAAGGCCAGAATCCTAGGTGTCGTCCTCAACAATGTAGACCGGAAAAACGCCGATTCTTATTACTATTATTATTACGGCGAGGGACAATAAACCGGCTGCGTAACTATCTAGTATGGTCGAAGTAAAGAGGTTTAATAAAACATACTCGGAATGGTGAAGAAATGACGACGGCACAAAGGGTAACTCTTCTTGTCTTTCTCGATTCAATTTTAGTCGGGATATCGGTTATAAGTTCTTATGTAATTAAGTATTATGGAGAGATCACGCCAGCCATTTGGTATGAAGCATCCATTTCCACTTTAGTATCGGTTGTTTGTTTAGGGGCATGTCTCTACAAATTCGGCTTATACCATCGGGTTTGGCGATATGCAAGTATTGGCGAGATCGTATCGATTCTACGCGCTACCGTTATCGGTTGTATTATTGCTTATTGCGTAGGTTCGTTGATCGTCATGCAATGGATGCCATGGCAAGTAGCCACTCGTTCCTTCGAAACGACGATCTTGCTTGTGGGCGGAGCGCGATTCGTTTGGAGAGTTTACCGTGATCACTACATAACTGAAAAGCAAACTGCGCAGCGAAGGGCATTGATTGTAGGAGCCGGCGACTGCGGTTCGATCATCGTGAAAGAGTTGAGAAACAATCCCTCCTCGAATCAAAAACCGGTTGCCTTCATCGATGATGATCCTCATAAACAAAAGATGCAGCTACACGGGCTTCCCGTTATTGGCACCCGCGAAACGATTGCTCGGACCGTCGAAAGTTTGCATATCGACGACATCATTATCGCAATGCCGTCCGTTTCGCAACGACAAATTGTCGATATCATTGAAGTCTGTAAGCGCACGTCTGCCAAATTGAAAATCATCCCGCCGTTAAGCCATCTGTTCGAAGGCAAAGTGAATATTCGTTCGATTCGGGACGTTCAGGTCGAGGATTTGTTAGGCAGAGATCCGGTTAACGTCGACCTGAAAGGAATAACCGAGTATGTAAAAGATCGCGTCGTTTTGGTTACCGGAGCCGGCGGCTCGATCGGTTCGGAACTTTGCCGCCAGTTGCTGTTTTTTAAGCCTTCTAAGTTGCTCCTGTTGGGCCATGGGGAGAACAGCATTTATCAAATTGATAATGAACTGAGCCAATTGAAGATGAACATCCCAGTGGAGACCATCATCGCCGATATCCAGGATAAAAAGAGAATGCAGGATATTTTTACGCATTACCGGCCACAAGTGGTGTTCCACGCAGCTGCGCATAAACATGTGCCGTTAATGGAACAAAACCCCTCGGAATCTATTAAAAATAACGTTTTCGGGACCAAAAACGTTGCAGACTGCTCTGTGAAATTTGGGGTTGAACGCTTTGTACTGATCTCTTCCGACAAGGCAGTCAACCCAACCAGCGTGATGGGTGTCACCAAACGGATCGCGGAGATGATCGTCCAGTGTATGAACGTGAACAGCGCGACGAAGTTTACGGCAGTCCGGTTCGGCAATGTGCTCGGCAGCCGGGGCAGCGTCATTCCGCGGTTTAAAGATCAAATCGCTAAGGGCGGTCCCGTCACGGTGACGCATCCGGAAATGGTCCGTTATTTTATGACTATTCCGGAAGCGGTACAGCTTGTGATCCAAGCCGGGGCTTACGCGCAAGGCGGGGAAGTGTTTATATTGGATATGGGGAAGCCGGTAAAGATTAACACGCTCGCTGAAGATTTAATCCGCTTCTCTGGTTTTGAGCCCCATATCGATATTAAAATCGAGTATACGGGGATCCGCCCCGGCGAGAAGCTGTATGAGGAGCTCCTTACGGAAGAGGAAGGGCTGACGACGACAAAGCATGATCGAATCTTTATCGGGAAACCGACAAATTTGAGCCGCTCGGAGCTTGATTTCGAATTGAAACGTTTGGAGCAAGTATTAGGCGAGGATCAAAAGGTGATACGGGATTTGTTAAAGATGATCGTTCCGACGTATCAAAATGTTTCATAACTAAAGGAGTCATTATGAATATAAAGGAGTCATTATGAATATAAAGCGGTGGACGATGGTTGCGGGTGTCGTTGCGGGCGTTGCAGTAGGCGCAGGCAATCGGATACTGGGCGTTGGACACCGCTGTTTCGTATACGCTGAAGCAGCTCTCCGCCTCGGCGGAGGCAGAGTCGGTGCTTGGCGACGATGCAGCGGTGGTTGACCAGGAGCAGGTGGTAAGTAATGCACCGAAGGACCGCCCTACTCATAAGGCAGCGGAAGAGGCGACGGAGTCCGTAGAAGTTGTAGTCGACCAAGGGGGTTCGGCAGCCTCGCAGGAGAATCATGATGAACAGCCGCCGCCTTCAGCTCCAAACGCGCGGTAAGTGATACAAACACAACCGGAAACATCAGGGGAAATCACTCCCGTGCTTGCCGACCGTGCGGAAAAAAATCACTGCAAAGGAAAAAGCGGTAGTTGCCAACGTACTGCTGAAAAGTTTCTCCCCGAATGAATTGCGTACATTTGCTGAAATTGCTAAAGACGGAATCACCGTGGAGGAGAAAAAGGCAACCCGGGGGATGTTCATAGAACGGTTAAGCGAAGAGGAATACAACCGGTTAATTGCCATAGCCGCAAAATATGGGTTAAGCCAAGGAAAGCAATACAAGGATGTAATTCAAGAAGAGACAGCGGAGGGAACGCCATAAATGAACATCCGATGGAGAAAGACTTGTTTAGCGTTAGTAGTCGTATCATCCCTGTTGGGGGGGGCTCTAATCACTCACGCAGCGGAAGACGTTGGGCAGGCGATTATAGTCTCGGCAACGGTCAAATCCCTGCAACTCGAGTTTGACGGACGGCAATTGGCGCCAACCGAGGGAGAGTCCGCTTTCGTGATCGACGGGGTCACTTACGTTCCGCTTCGGTTCATGGCCAACACGGCGGAATTGAGCGTTTCTTGGGATGAGGCGACGTCTACAGTAAAGGTGAAAGAGCCGTCTACAGCGGAACGCATTGCCCTTAAAGAACGGAACATGAACATGTCGTCCGTCTCTGAAAACAAGAAACCGACTGACGCGGTCAAAAATCTGGTCGTCTATCGGCGTGCGATAACGTATCATTTCGGCGATATTCGCAAGGAAACGTCGCAAGGTAAAGAGGGTCTAATCTATAGTAACCGGTTATATATTCCGCTTCGTTTCTTCAGCGAGTCGATTGGGAAACAAGTCGCATGGGATCCGATAACGTTCAAAATTACGATTACAACACCTGAACGCATGCCCGAACCAACGATAGCAGAATCCGACAAAGCCAAAGCGGAGGACAAGAAATCTGCACCTGTAACGCCAGCCCTGCCAATCGGCGCGATAGGAGGCGTAGGCGGGGGAAGCAAGCCGTCTTACGAGTCGTTAACAGCGACTGCGGAAGTTCAGCTGGAGCAGCTAAAAACTCGGTGCGAAAGTAATATGACTTCGATATTAAACCGGTATAATGAAACGAAGGATATGCAATTAATGGCGGAAGGTTACGCGGAGTTGGCTGCTTGCAATAGTGCATTCAACCAAATCGTGAATGCTTTGCAAAGCGAGTTGACGAATAACGGTTACGATACGGCCATTATCATCCAGTACCGCACTGCTTATGATCAGATGAAAGAACAAAAGAAGAAGGAAATCTTGGGGAATTAGATATGAATACAAGATGGGATGTCATAGGAAGCAAAACCACAGAATTCCGCCATTTTGAAATCGTAGAGGAGCACGTCGTTACCTCGCAGGGCAACTCCATGAATATGGAGTATGTGAAGATGCGTCCTGGCGTCTGTATTTTACCTCTGCTGGACGGGGGAACCCGAGTTGTGTGCATTCGCCAGTACCGTCATATCCTGCGAGAGTGGCAATGGGAGCTTCCAGCCGGCGGCCTTGATGAAGGTGTGGAACCATTGGAAATGGCAAAAGGGAGTTAGCTGAGGAGACAGGCTACATAGCCCAAAAATGGACGTCATTAGGCTCGGTATATCCTTCATTCGGCTCCACGGATCAAATCATTCATCTCTTCGCTGCAGAAGATCTGACAATGGGACAGCAGCGGTTGGAGCCCGGGGAAGAAATCGAAGTGGTCACCATGCCAATCGAACAATTCCGTGAACTTGTACAAAATGGGCAATTTCAGCATGGCGCTGGGTTAGCCTGCGTTGCGCGTTGGTGGGCAATGGGCAAATAATGAATATAATATTAAGATACCCCTTCACCAAAAATTGACTGGCGAATATATTCTATCCATTGGGATGGTTGCTTCGCAGCTATTGATGAAGGGGTTTCTCTAATTGAGGGGTGATGAAGTGGCTATTCTGGTTACAGGCGGGGCAGGGTATATTGGAACGCATGTATGCTTAGAGTTGCTCGAGTCTAGTTACGATGTCGTTGTGATGGATAATTTCGTTAACAGTCATCCGGAGGCTTTAAAACGTGTCGAGGAATTAGCGGGTAAACGAGTAACATTGTATGCGGTCGATCTCCTGAATCGGGAAGAGATGGTCCGCATTTTCGAGAGAGAAGAGATTGAGGCCGTTATCCACTTAGGCGGTTTAAAGGCGGTAGGAGAGTCGGTAGAGAAGCCGCTGGAGTATTATCATGTGAATGTGACCGGTACCCTTCATTTATGCTCGGTCATGAAACAATTCGGGGTTAAAAAGTTTGTATTTAGTTCTTCAGCAACCGTGTACGGGATGCCGGAACAGGTGCCGATTACCGAAGATGCGGAGCTTAAGGCATTGAATCCGTACGGATGGACAAAATTAATGATTGAGCAAATCTTAACTGATTTGTCGTCGTCTGATAGGGATTGGAGTGTGGCTTTGCTTCGTTACTTTAATCCAATTGGAGCACACCCTAGCGGAAGGTTGGGCGAAGACCCTAGAGGGACCCCCAATAATTTAATGCCTTATTTAACACAAGTAGCTGTTGGAAAACGTGAATATCTCCAAGTGTACGGGGACGACTATCCCACTGTGGACGGCACAGGGGTAAGGGATTATATCCATATCGTCGATTTGGCGAAGGGTCATTTAGCCGCACTGCGGTATGTGATGAAGGTGAACGGAGTGGAAGCATTTAATTTAGGTACTGGTCGTGGGTGCAGTGTTCTAGAAGTCATCACAACGTTCGAGGAAGCATCGGGCATAAAGATCCCGTACCAGGTCGTGGAGCGACGAAAGGGAGACGCAGCGGTATGTTACGCTAGTCCCGAGAAAGCGAAGCAAACGCTCGGCTGGAAGGCGAAGAAGAGCCTGAAAGAGATGTGCGAGGACGCCTGGAGATGGCAGAGAGAAAATCCTAACGGTTATCAATAAAAAAATCCCCGAAGCATTCGCTTCGGGGATTTTCGTTATTACTCGTTGATGAAGCCTGCGTTTACCAAGAAACGTTGGATCATCGTGGAAGCTTCTGCGCGCGTCGCCGTTTTCACAGCGCCGAACGAACCGTCCTCGTAGCCTTCTACGATGCCGGCATTGATTGCAGCCGCGATTTCAGCGCGAGCCCAAACGATGCTGCTAGCATCCTTAACACCAGCGAGGATGGAGGAAACTTGGCTTGCGTTTACGGACAACTCCGTACCAGCGAATGCGCTAGCGCGAACGACCATCGCTGCGAGTTCTTCGCGAGTGATGACCTTGTTCGGCTGGAACGTACCGTCTTCGTAACCGTTGACGATACCAGCTTCAGCTGCAAGCGCTACTGCGCCAGCGAACCAATCGTTGGACGAAACGTCCGAGAAGTTCGCTTCGCCAGCTGCTTTACCGCTCAGGCCGAGGGCGCGAACGATCAGCGTAGCGAATTCCGCACGAGTGATTTGACGGTCCGGACCGAAGGTGCCGTTCTCGTAGCCTTCAACGATGAGCTTGTTAGCCATCGTTTCGACATACGATTGAGCCCAGTGGCCGTTCACGTCAGCGAAGCTGTTGTCGAGTTCGAGAACAACGTAGATGGAGTTCGTCGTGCTCTTCAATGTAGCAACGCCGTCTGCAAACGTAGCAGGAATGAAGGAGAACTCACCAGTTGCAGGATCGTAAAGTACGCCCGTTGCACTCGAGTCAGCGTCAACGTTGATCGTACGCTCTACGTACGTCGAACCGAAGTCGGAAATCGCAACCGTTTCGTTACCAGCTACTGCTTCTACGGAGAATTCAACGGAAGCAAGCGCTTCGCCACCGAATTCCTCGGCTGCTGCAGCAACTTCTTCTGCTTCTTCACCTTTCAGCGCTGCGATGATAACACGGATATCGAGATCCTCTACATCCACGCCAAGCTCTTCAGCCAAAGCGTCGAAGTCGATCGCGGATACAGGGAGCACGTAAGAACCAACGCTGCTCTTAACTACAACTACGGCACCTTCCGGAGCGTTACGCAACGCGGATACCGGAAGCGTAGCGGATTCGCCGGAAATCTCAACCGTTACCGTTGCGCTTTGAGCAAACGCAGCGGAAAGCTGAGAAGCGCTGACGACACCGTTGCTGCCGACCGTGATCACTCCGTTGCTAGGCGTCAGGACAAAGCCCCCGCCAGTGTTACCGGAAGGCGTAGTGTCGTACACACGCTTCGTTACGGAATCGTAGTAAACGCTATTGGATACCGATTGATATTGCGCGAACAAATCGAGGTATGTAGCACCCGTGACAGTTTGACTGAAATCGTAATATACGATGCCATTTACAGTGTTGCGGTAAACAGCTTCGTATACCGACCACGTACCGTTGTCATTCTTTTCGATTTGCACCCAGATCTTCTTATTTACCGCATCATCGTAGACCGCTTTGGTAACGTAGACCTCACCTGTTACCGTACCATTTTGGTAAGTGAAAGTACCCAGGTTTACTCCAGCGAAAGCCAAAACTGGGAGGAGAGCCGACAACATCAAAAAAGTTGCCAACAGTCCAGAAGTTTTTCTTAAAAACGATGGTTTCAAGAACAATTCACTCCTAGTAATAGTGCTATTATTATGATAAGTCTCAGTTTGCATATTGTTTTCACCTCCTTTCAAAGAGAACATGTAGGTTATTTCACAAGCGTTTAACGATAACATAAATATAATATCACTTTGTAAATAACATTCATAGAGTTGGGTTTACCAAAAAACTATTGTATGGATATGCTTAAGGTTCTAATTTAGGGAGTAAGTTTAATTTCAACGGGTGATTGGTTAATCATCGCATCGTATCTGTTTTGGTATTCAGAATTTTTTGAAACTAAACCTTGGAGTAAGTTAGGATCAGGGTCGTTACCAATCTGATGTTGAGCTGCAAGATTTAGCAAGACAATTTCATGATCGATGGGTTCGGTGAGCTCTGGATTGACTAACGGCATGATAGTTTCCAAGGCGTTTTCGTAAGATCCGGTTAGATAATAAATGTGACTAACGTTAAGAGCTATCGGCTTGGTAACGGAAAAAGGTCTACCTTGGTATTGTCCTGCGGGAAGATTTTCCAAGGTTGCGATTTTATCGAGCACTTCTGAATATTTTTGAATCGATTTTCTCCAGTACTTTTCCGCCCCTCCAATGTCATTGGTTTGCAGTTTTGAGTATCCGATCTGGAAAGCGTGGGATATAAAATATTCGTACATTTGGATATCCCATTGATAATTGGATATGTTTTTTTCGAGCAACTCGAAAGATGCCTCCGACTGGCCACCCGACAGTTGGTATTCCATCAGGAATAGATCCTTATTATAAGGTTCTCGGTTTCTTGCTTCAATGATCGTATCTAGTGCCTGCTGTAGATACTGAGGGTCGGAGGTATGTTGGTACGCCTGAGCAAGAAAGTAAGTTTTTTGATAATAAACTTCGGGATGCTTTATTTTGCTTAATGCTTCGTTGAATGTCTTTATAATTTGCGGGAGTGGATTTGATTCTGCCATCATTTTTCTAGCTTGGGAATAAGTTTGCATTCCCGATAATAAGCTCACGCTGATGGCGAAAATCACCAATGAAATACTAAATAGGAATCCAGGATAGATAAATCTTTTAACCGATGTTATCGTTTTAACATTCCCTTCTTCCACGTGAACAAACGGACTAGTAGAAAATGCCCCCAAACAAATAAACGCAATAAATGATAGGTACACGTAACTGAAATCAAAGTCAATTAAACTATGGATGAACAAACTTAAGAAAATTGAGAAGTAAAGTAGTGTTTTCTGATTATCGAATATCTGATGATTACTGTAACTCCTTATTAGTTGGCGAATCGAGAAAAATAAAACTGTGAGCAACGAAACAAGTCCTATCATCCCTGTTTCAACAACCAGTTGGAGTATGAAGTTATGTGCCTGTCTACTTGTATAAGGGTTACCCTGGTATTTCTCATATAGCTCAGACCATGCGCCACCACCCGCGCCAATAATTGGTTTGTCTTGAATCATTTTAACAGCGTCTTTATAAAATGCAACACGTTCCAATAAACTATGTTGTTGTAAGTTGATGTTTTTGATCCTATTTTCCAATGCATCGGGTAACGGAGTCAACAAATGCGGTTGGGTAAAAAGCAAAACTGCCGTTAGCGCCGAGAGTGCAACTAAAGCAATAGGAACAATGATCCGCTTAAGTATAGGAGAGGAAGTCTCCTCTGCATTTGATGAAAACCACTTCTCAACAACGTAAACGATAACTGAAAAAACCAATGAAAGACCTATAAAAATTAACCATGCAATCAAGTAGTTTGTCGGATTATAATTCTGTTGAAGGGCAAGCCCCTTCGCTTCTATCACCTTGTACGTCACAAAAGAAATAATTGCGTTGCTAAAAAGATAAATAAGAAACTTATACTGTTTTTTTAGATGTAGAAACGGCAAAATCATTACTATAACGATTGGTGCAATTAAATATGCCCCTCTAGATAGCGTCAAAAGGAGTGAGACAACTATGGGAGTTACCATAAAAGCACAGATTATTTGTAGTTTGAATTTATTAGATTGAACCAAAAACAATAAAGATGCAATCCAAAGCGCAATCAAGAAAGCCGCATAGCTATTAGAGTATTGAAACACAGAGGTCAACCTTGCACCCTCGTACCCGTACATTACAGCATCAGTGTAAACTTTTGAAGATGTGAAAGGATCGTTGGACCAATCGATTAACCCAAAAAATGACGCATTGCCAAACCAGTTTGCCATACCGAATAATACGACCAAGTAACCTGATGAAAAAATGACCGTTAACAACGTTCTACTTCCAATATCGGATTGATTCCAATGCAACCCAATAAGAAAGCCAACTGCTAGGATCAATGCAATAAGAAAAGAAATATTAGAATTTGATTGAGATGCCGGTTGCATTGTGGAAATTAAATAACTTAAAGGAATTAACCATATCGCCGACTTCCACACCCCTGACTTCCAATCCCATTTTGCGAAATAAATGGAATAAATAGCGATACAAAAAAGAATTATAGAGACCCAAAGCGCTGTGTTAAGGATCGGGGTTAAAAAGGTCAATCCTTCACCGTTAAAGAGACCTCTAGAGAAAGGCGAAATTAGCAGAACCCCTGCAAGTACGAAGGAAGCTACCCAAAAGTTGATGGATTTTCTCACCTCCATATTTTGTTTAGAAGTTCTAATTACACTGGTTCCCATTTTGATAAACTCCTTTTGTAAGATCGTTTACAATAAATACAATTATCCGGATGAATAGATTTTGACTTTTTCGTCTGTTAGAATAAAAATACCTTAACTATATAAAAGATACACTTTCGCACTACGCTAGGGCAAGGCTTATAGGAAATCGGAGGAGATTATCGATGCAAGACGAAATCAACCTGAAGGCATTCATCACTTTACTTTGGTTGAAGAGGAAAATTATTGCAACAGTAACATTTGTTGGATTGTCGACGTCTGTTTTGTTGGCTTTTGTGCTTCCAGAAACTTATGAAACAGAGACGCTGGTGATGGTAAATGAGATTGAAGATGTAAAAAGAAACTATAGTGCGATTGCCGAACAAGTGAAGAGTAATTTCATCCTAAATAAACTGATGGTCTCTTTGGAACTAGACAAGGAGGGATATACTCTTAACGGCTTGAAGGATAATATCCAAGTGTCACCAAGCGCGGATGGTGCTTCCGTTACTTTGAAAGTTACCGGTACATCGAAAAAAATAGTATCAAACGTGGCAAACAGCTTGGCTAACGAGATGGCGACAATCATTCAAATTTCGTCCATGTTAGACTCGACTATTTTAAACAAAAAGAGGTTAAGGGAAGTTGAGGATGAACTTACAGTTGCTCTAATGGAACTTGATCAGATCAACAAAGAGCTGGAGACGACTGAAAAAGTTTTAGTGACCAAAAAATCTTTGACTGACGAAAACTTCCTGCTAGATGTCAGTATGGATGAAACCGAACGCTCGGCCTCTGCCGTAGGTGGTATAGAGTATTCGGACGAGGAAATCAACCCGGTATATACGGCGCTTAAAGGAAAGCAGGCCGAAACTTCCATATTAATTACCAAGTTGGAAACGGAAAAGGAATATCTCCAAAGCAAGATTACGACGGACGAACAGAAAATAGCCGAGTTGCAATCGCAACAACGCTCTTCCGAAGCCGTTGGTTATGGCAATTATTCCAACAAGAATAACGCAATATTTATTATTCCTTCGCAAGAAAATCTTGAAGCAATAAGCCCTAAAAAATCGGTTGTCGTCGCTTTGGGGCTTATCCTATCCTTCGGTTTAGCCGTCCTAATCGTATTGCTGATTGCACTGTTTAAACGTGATTCAAACTTTGCAGATGCGGCAACCAATACATTCTCTGGTTAGGGAAAGGGAATTCGCATGCAAACACAAGTAGACTTTAGTTTATTAGAATCTTTAGCGCGCAGTAAAAAACGTTCGGCAGCCTTACTATCTATTATTAATGTTGTATTGACTTGCATAGAGTTTATTCTCTATGCGGGCGGGTTTTATTGGCTATACTACTGGAGGGTTATAGCGCAGTTTCCAAACGGACCCCAGGAGTTGTTTTTCTTGGCTGAATATCTGTTTTTATTTGTGGTAATACATGTTTGTTTTATAGCCCTTTTGATTGATAAAGGGATTTTCCGGTTGGAACGTCAACGAAGTCTGATTGATGAACTGTTTTTAATAATCAAGAGTGCGTTCTTATCATACATGTTTGCAATTGGACTTATGTTTATTCTTCAAACTAGCGTTGTATATTCAAGGCTGCATTTGCTTATCTATTTCTTTATCATGATTTTCATCGCGACAGTTTTTCGATCAGCTAAAGCTCTAATTCTCGCGAAGTTATCGAAAAACGAAAGGTACGTCCGTAACGTCCTTATTGTTGGCGCCGGCAGGATAGGGGAGCAAGTGAAAGCTTTCTTGCTGGGCCGGAAAAACATGGGATACAACTTAGTAGGAATGCTCGACGACCACAAAGAAGGGGATTGCATTATAGGGACCTTGGATGATTTAGAGCAGCAGTTGTGGGACAGGGGTGTCCATGAAGTGTACATCACTATTCCATCAGAAAAGAAGGTCATTCATGATCTGCTGATGAGAATTAGAAAATACGATGTACAAATTAAAGTGATTCCCGAAATGTATGACTATCTGCCTGGTACTGTTAACTACGAAAAGAACGATGCATTCCCTTATATGGAGTTTTACAAAAGTCCCCTTCGGGGAATGAAATTTTATGGTAAACGTCTGTTCGATATTATTGTTTCGTTGATCGGGATTATATTGTGTTTGCCCGTATTTAGCGTTATTGCGTTGTTAATAAAGCTAGATTCGAAGGGCCCCGTAATTTTTAAGCAAAAGAGGATTGGACAACATGGGGTGCCTTTCCAGATGTATAAATTTCGGTCTATGGTCGTAGACGCGGAAGAACTGAAAGCGAAGTTGGTAAGTCAGAATGAAGCCGACGGTCCGGTGTTTAAAATCAAAAGCGATCCTAGGGTTACGCGTGTCGGGCATTTTATTAGAAAGTATTCCCTCGACGAGTTACCTCAACTTTTTAATGTTTTGTTTGGGAGTATGAGCTTGATCGGGCCCAGACCACCGCTTCCCCAGGAAGTGGAGCAGTACAGCGATCATCAGTGGAGACGACTCGATTTACTTCCAGGGATCACAGGGCTGTGGCAAGTCAGCGGTCGAAGCGATTTGAGCTTTGAAGAATGGGTGTCTTTGGACATTTACTACATCCAGCATTGGAGCTTTGGGTTGGATCTTAAAATATTACTTAGAACAGTACCTGTAGTTCTTTTTAGCAAAGGGGCTTACTAATACTCGGGGGTGCACATTGTGAAGGTTGTAATATTAGCGGGTGGTTTTGGTACAAGGATTAGCGAAGAATCGCATTTGAAACCCAAACCGATGATCGAAATCGGTGGAAAGCCGATTCTATGGCATATTATGAAATCATATTCCCATTATGGTTTTAACGATTTTGTGATTTGTTTAGGGTACAAAGGGTATTATATTAAGGAATATTTTGCTCATTATTTTTTACATGAATCCGATGTAACCTTTGACTTTAGGAATAATAACGATCGCATAATCCATAACCATTCCGCCGAGCCTTGGCGGGTAACATTGGTCGACACCGGTATGGATACAATGACGGGTGGGCGCGTCAAAAGGGTCCAGCCTTACATCGGAAACGAAACGTTTATGATGACATACGGGGATGGAGTGGCTGACGTCAATATAACTGATTTAGTCAGATATCATAAAACCCATGGTAAGTTAGCAACTGTTACTTCGACGCAACCTGGCGGAAGATTTGGAGCGCTAGATCTGGATGGAAGCAGCCAAGTGTTGGGTTTTCAAGAAAAGCCGAAGGGTGACGGAGCTTGGATTAATGCGGGATATTTTGTTCTAGAGCCTGAGGTGTTTAATTACATTGATGGAGACAGTACCATTTTTGAGAAAGAGCCTCTTGAAAATTTGGCCAGAGACGGAGAATTAGTCGCCTATAAACACCAAGGCTTCTGGCAACCTATGGACACATTACGGGACAAAACTCTTCTGGAATCCTTGTGGCAAAGCAAAAAGAGCCCGTGGAAAGTATGGGGAGAAAAGGGTAAAACGGTGAATGTATGATTAATAATGCGTTCTGGTCAGGGAAAAAAGTTTTTCTTACTGGGCATACTGGCTTCAAAGGCGCTTGGTTATGCCTTTGGTTGCATAGTCTTGGCGCGAAGGTTACCGGTTATGCGTTGCAACCCCCATCAAAACCGAATTTATTTGAATTGGCAAGGGTAGACGAGTTGATTTATTCTGTAATCGGAGATATCACGGATGGACCGTTTTTGAAGAAAGCGATGATGGAAGCCGATCCGGATATCGTCATTCATATGGCGGCACAACCCCTGGTCAGGGAGTCGTACCTCTTACCCGTAGAGACTTATGCTACGAATGTTATGGGGACAGTTCATCTTCTAGAAGCCGTCAGAAGTTGCCGGAACGTTAAAGCGGTTGTGAATGTGACGACGGATAAATGTTACGAGAATAAGGAATGGGTTTGGGGATACCGTGAAAACGAACCCATGGGTGGCTACGACCCTTATTCGAACAGTAAAGCCTGCTCTGAATTGGTGACGTCCGCATATAGGAGTTCTTATTTTAATCCAAGCAAATATGAAGAACACGGGGTTGCGCTGGCATCCGCAAGAGCGGGTAACGTGATCGGCGGGGGAGATTGGGCTACGGACAGGCTGATACCTGATTGTGTTCGTTCACTGTTAAATGGCGAAAAAATCGTTATTAGAAATCCAAGCGCTATTAGGCCTTGGCAGCATGTTTTGGAACCGCTCAGCGGTTACCTATTGCTTGCTGAAAAGCTATTCGAGGGTAACGGCAAATATGCGGAAGGTTGGAATTTCGGTCCGAACGACGATGACGCCAAACCGGTCGAGTGGATTGTGCGGAAATTGTGTGAAAAATGGCCCGATTCAGCTGGTTATAATGTTGATAACAACCCACATCCACATGAAGCTAATTTCTTAAAGTTGGATTGCTCTAAAGCTAAAACAGTTTTGGGATGGCATCCGGCTTGGAGTCTCGATGAGGCGCTTAGTCAAATACTCAAATGGGTATATGCATATCGGGATGGGGAAGACATGAGGAAGATATCCATGGAACAAATTGCAGAGTATACGAGGACGAAAACATATGTTTGAACTTAAAAAGACGATCTTTGACGGTTGCTACGAAATGATCCCCCGCGTCCTATCGGACCAACGGGGGAAATTCATAAAAACATTTCATAGCATTGCATTCTCAACTTTGGGACTTGATTTCCAATCACAGGAAGAGTACTATTCTGTGTCACACAAGAACGTGATCCGCGGGCTCCATTTCCAGATTCCGCCGATGGACCATAAAAAAATAGTCTACTGCGTATCAGGAGAAGTATTGGACGTTGTCGTCGACCTTAGGGTCGGTTCACCGACCTATGGTCAATTTCAAATGTTTGAACTTAATGAGGCTAAGGCGAATATGATCTACATCCCGAGCGGGTTAGCACATGGATTCCTTACTTTAAGCGAATCCGCGATTTTATTGTACAAAGTGACGTCAGTCTATTCACCAGAGCATGATGGAGGAATTCATTGGAATTCCATTGGGATCCCTTGGGGGGTTGATCGACCGATCATTTCGGATCGAGACAAATCTTTTCCGAGTCTGGTGGACTTCGAAAGTCCATTTACATTTTAATAGGGGATTGCGGATATGTTTAACAACGTAGTGGTGACGGGTGGAACTGGTTTTGTCGGATCCCATCTGGTGAAACGTTTGGTAGATTTAGATTGTCAAGTTCATGTAATAGTTAGGCCCTCTTCGGAACTACACTTACTGAAGTCCGTCGAAAACAAAGTCAACTTTCATGTGTTTAGCGGTGAAACGAACCACCTATCCGAAATGTTCAAGCAATTTCAACCAGAACTTGTGTTCCATCTAGCCTCGTTATTTATTTCCGAACATACTTCGGAACAGGTCTTGCCATTAATTGGTAGTAATGTCGCTTTTTCCGCGCAAATCCTTGAGGCAATGGCGGTATCGGGTACCAATTATATCGTGAACACAGGAACAGCGTGGCAGCATTTTAAGGGCGAAGATTACAACCCAGTAAATTTGTATGCTGCAACCAAACAGGCGTTTGAAAGTATTTTAACATACTATGTTGAGGCTAGAGGGGTTAGGGCTACAACACTAAAATTATTTGATACTTACGGGCCCGATGATCCGAGAAAGAAATTGTTTCATTTGTTGCACCATGTCTCAATGAGTGGACAAAGATTGGATATGTCACCGGGGGAACAACTTATTAACGTCGTTTACATCGATGATGTAGTCGACGCTTTCATATTAGCCGGTCGGTTATTGATAGAACAAGCGATAGGGAATAATTCACACTTTGCTGTAGCTTCTAATGAAGTAGTTTCTCTAAGAAAACTAGTATCTATATATTCTGAGCTAACTGGAAGAGATTTAAATATTAATTGGGGCGGGAGACAGTACCGCTCGCGCGAAGTAATGTTTCCCTGGAGTAATGGACCAACATTACCTGGCTGGACACCCAAAGTAAGCCTTGAGAAAGGGATTAGATTGCTTGAACAAGCGGTCAGATCGAATAGCAAGATATGAGTCCCATAGCAAAGAAAATCGCATTCGGCATCCTTAGCGGTGGCGGGTTAACCCTCATCCAAATCTTTGTGTCCTTGGTTCAAATTCGGTTGGTTGTCGAATTTTTGCCTGATAGTCTCGGCGGAGTTTGGTTTTTGTTTCTAACGTTTGGATTATATATATCCTTTTTTGATTTGGGGATAAGTCCCACTATAAGTAGGGAAATTAGTTTTATTCGCGGAACAGCAAACGTTTCGGAACCGGAAAAACAAACACAAATTGCCGACTTAATCCAAACAAATTTACGGATGTTTCAAATCATTGCCTTAATCGTTTTTGTAGTTGGTTTGTTTGCCGGGGAGGGGTATTTCCATGCAATCGGTCATGAGGGCGTTTGGTGGGCTTGGTTCGTCTTCATGCTGGGCGCTTCCTTTAACCTTTGGGGAAATGCGAATTTTTCAGCTTTGTACGGTCTCGGCAATGTTGCCGAGGAACGAGTGATCCGCTCAGTTACTCAAATCATTGGGTTAATCTTGAGCATCGTTTTATTGTACTTAGGGTTTGACTTGTTGGGCCTGGCTTTTGCCTGGACGTTGCAAAATTCGTTGGCAAGAGTAATTGGAAGAATAGTGTTATATCGGAGATATCCATTTCTTCGGGAAGTACAAGGAAGATACTCGAAGGAGCTCCTTAAAAAAATTGTAATGCCCAGTTTAAAATGGGCAATTACGAGTTTAGGGGCTTTATTAATTTTGAATACAGGAAATGTCATTATTTCCATAAATCTTGGAACAGAAAAAATTCCGTCATATGAGGCTGTAGTTAAAATTGTAACAACACTATCGACACTGTCCATCATGATCATTAATACTTCGACCCCTTTCGTTTCAAATGCTTTTGCTGCCGGAAAAATTGAGGATGTAAAGCAATTGTTCACGCGAAATGTAAAGTTGGGTATGGCTTTAATGATCTCCTTAGTTTCATTCATCGCGGTGTTCGGTAGGGGGATCGTCGGTATTTGGCTTGGGGAAGAGAATTTCGCCGGGGAACTAGTCTTATGGACTCTGCTACTTATGCTTACATTGGAAGTTCATCATGTCATACACGCTACAGTCATAATGGCTTGCGGTAAAGTTATTTTCCACTGGGTTGCCATTTTTGCGGGAATTTTTAATGTTATCTTAGCAACTGTTCTTGTAAAGCATTATGACCTTTGGGGCGTTGCCTTAGCAATTTTTCTAGCCCAAATTTTAACGAATAATTGGTACGCACCATATAAAACGTTACGTTTTTTCAAGATGTCTATACGTAAATATATATTGAGTACAGGGTTACCGTTAACGATTTATTCCATAATCGGGTTATGCGTGGCGGTAGGATTACAATTAGTAACTCAAGGACTTCCCTCTATTTTGTCGATTGTAATTTCGTTCCTCTGCTGCATTGCGGTATCTGTGGCTCTAACATACATTTTACTGCTGAACGAGAAGGATAAAGACGCAATAAAAGCGGTGTTTACAAAATGGAGGCTTGTTTATGGCACCAACCGATAATATGTTGATCAGTGTTGCTGTCCCTACATTGAACCGTTGCGCCTATCTTAGAGAAGCGCTCGAGAGCATCTTAAGCCAGACCTACACCAATATTGAAGTCATTGTTTCTAATAACCAATCTACGGATGAAACACGGGAATTTCTTGATTTAATAAGAGACCCGAGGGTAGCGGTCTTCCACCATGAAAAAAGGCTCTCTATGGTGGAGAATTGGAATTTCTGCCTTAGCAAGAGTTCCGGTGTTTATTTCCTTCTGTTATCCGACGACGATTTTCTGGACGCGAAATTTATCGAGGAATGTATATCGGCTATTAATAGGCTCCGAGTGGAGGAGAAGGAAGACATTTCAGTAATATATGGGAATGTCATAACAGTTGATACTCACGGGATGCAATTATACAGTCGAAAGAATGAAAGTATTACAGAACCCGAATTAGGTTGGCAGTTTCTTGCGGGTTGGTTCCGTGAAAACCGAAATGTTCAACTATGTTCTACGCTTTTTGAAACGGAACAATTGAAGGCCATCGGAGGCTTCACAAGTGATAATTTATATGCACCGGATGCGATTTCCAGGAATTTGTTATTAATTAATGCGAAAACGCTGTTTGTTCCGAATGCCAAATCCTATTACCGAGTGCACCTCTCAAGCGAAACCAATTCGACTTTTAGTGCTTCGACAAGATTAGATTGGGATTTGAAGATGGTATCACTGATCTTATCAAAGATGGATAAAGCCGAATATATCCCTTGGTTAACGAAACTTGGTTTCAGGTACGCAAAAAAACGGTATATTTTAAGTTCTTTGGAACGCATTCAATCGGGGAATTGGCTGGAAAACCTAAGTTCCTTCAACCAAAAATATGTTCGGGTTTTTGGGCGCAAGGACTTATTCTTGCTGGGATTGCCGGAGTTGGCGCTGCGCTTTATATTGAACAACAGATTAGGCCGACAATTTAAAGGTGTTGTAAGAAATGTTATAAACTTAAGGAGTGCTTGAGGTGAGTGAAAGGAACGAACCGGAAATCTCAATCGTAATATGCACGTATAACAGGGCAGACGTCCTTGAAAGAACGCTAACGTATTTGTTAGGAGTTAACGGGATCAACCTTACTGAAGTGATTATTGTTGATAATAATTCAACGGATCATACGCGGCAAATCGTCGAGAAGTTCGTACCTCGCTTTCAGCGGATGATTTATGTATTGGAGATTAAGCAAGGCCTTTCCATTGCTAGGAATACTGGAGTCAAGCGTGCGCAAGCACCCATTATTGCATTTTTAGACGATGACGCTTTTCCGGAAAAACATTGGTGTAAAAGCATTCTTGAGGGATTCCAGGTAAATGATAAGATCATGGCGCTTGGCGGAATCATAGAATTGGAGTTCGATGGGGAAAGGCCTTCATGGCTGTTGCCCCAACTGGAACCTTTATACTCCTGCTTGGATTTAGGAGATACACAGGGTCCGTTTCCAAACTTGCTCCACCCGCTAGGGGCTAACATGGCCTTTAGGTGCGAAGTGTTCCACCAACATAAGTTTCCAGAAAATTTAGGTAGGAAAGGGAAGTCGTTGTTATCGGGTGAGGAGTCGTATCTATTTTCCTTAATACGTAGAGACAAGGGAATTATATATTATTTTCCTAAAATGAAGGTTAGGCATTTTGTAGCAAAAGATAGGCTTTCTAAAGATTGGTTAATCAGGCGATACAAGGCGGAGGGGGTTTCTAAGGCGATGGGGGCAATGACCATTTTCCGACGGTTCGCTCTGTTTGCCGTCACCATCACTAAAATTCTCCTTCTGATCGCTGAGAAACCGTTTCTCAAACTAAAAGGGGACGGGCACACTTTGTTAAATAATTGCAGGCTAACAAGTCAATTTGCTGCAATGAATGAATTGTTTCGTGGGAAGACAGGTACGTGACAAGTATAAGAGGAGGGTTTCCACATGGATATACTTGTCGTTACCGACAAGCTATACCCCGATGAATCAGGTGGTTCCTGCACCTACGCATTTGAAACAACAAACCACTTGACCAAACTAGGGAATAACGTAAGTATTTTTACGGGTTATCCGGAGAAACGAACGAATGATGCCTTTTTCCCTGGTATTACCATATACAGAGATCTTGAAAAGAAAAACTTGTTAAAATCCGCTAAAAGTTTAGAGACGGTCTTGAAGTCAAATCATTACGACGTTATTATCTTCCATTCCATTATATCATGGTTTCTATATTATCTTGCTGTACGTCTCTTTAACCACAGGAAAACGTACACCACGCTCGGCATTTACCATGGGCCGTGGTACAAAGAGGCTTTATTAAAATTCAAGGGGAATAAATCCTATTTTAAATATTCGTTAGTTCCGGTAATGAGATTGTTAGAATATTTTTATGCGAATTCAGTCGATTCTTTCCTTTTCTTGAGTAATTACATGAAACATCAACTGGCGAATACAAATAAAAGAGTATTGAATAAAACCTCCAAAATAATTCCAGGAGGTGTCAATGTTGCTGAATTTCAGAGGAGGATGGACAAAGCCAATGCCCGAAAGATCCTCAAAATACCAGAAAATAAATTTGTAATCTTTTCACTTAGAAGATTAGAATATAGGATGGGAATACAGAATGGCATTGAAGCTATTTCAAGAATCCCAAATGATAATATAATATTTATGGTTGGCGGCAAGGGTCCTTACGAAACAGTTTTAAAGGAGAAGGCGGCAACATCAGGAATCGATTGCGTGTTTCTTGGCTATATCCCTCAGGATCAGTTGCATCTATATTTTTGCGCCGCGGACCTTTTCTTGGTACCGTCCATCGATCTAGAGGGCTTCGGTTTGGTTAATCTCGAAGCATTGGCTATGGAATTGCCCGTATTAGTAACCCCACAAGGCGGTATGAAGGAAATCCAGGGTGTATTTAAATACTTTTACGTGTCAGAGAGCAATACCGTAGAAGACTTGGCAATAAAAATTAAAGAACTGCAAGATAATCTAAGAGGAACGGAATCATTCGTTGATGAAACAATCAAAAGGTTTGATTGGAGTCATATAACGGAGGAAATATACCTATATGTTAAAGAACTCGCAGCTCGAACCCAAGCAGATTAACTCACTGTTATGGCTTTTTATTTTATATTGCGGAAGTATTGGATTTGCTTACCTTGTGCCGCATATATTGCATGGAAAATTTTATATTGATAGTTACTCGATTATTCATAGCCCGTCCGCCATTGGGATCGGGGTAGGGTCTTACCCATCTACAAAATTTCTGTTGTCACCGATTTTAGCATTTTTGGAACTATTGGGTGCGGATGTGGAGCAATATTCGCTAAGATATGACTTGGATTTCATGCTGGTCAATACGGTCTTTATTTTCTTGTTCTTAGCTACATTTACGGTTACGTTTTTGTCGAAGCCGATGAAGTGGAATGTTATCGGCATTTTCACGTTGTTCATGATGATTGTTATCTATGCCCCGTATTACGGCGTGCCTAACAAAGAAGTCATTCCGTACTTCATAACGTTTCTGTTTGTGTTGAAGGTTGTCAGAAACGAAACAAGGAATATACCTATTCAAACCGTATTACTAATCTACAGCTTATTAATTTGCATTTATTCTGTTTATGGGAGATTTTATTATCTAATTTTCGTGATTTTATTTTTAACGCATTGGTTCTTCAGAAAAAGCTATCCAAAAATATTACTGGTATATTTCCTTGGATGCTTAGGAGTTTTGCTTGTATTTGATAAAAGCTTTTTCTCAATCATTTATTATGCAAGACCGTCAACTATAATAGATATTACGAACACGTGGATACACTATTACTTTCCTGATGACCAATACATTGGATTTATGCTGAACAGAGGTACGGAGCTATTTAGATTGCTGTTTCCGTTTGAGCTGCTATTAAGTTCGCCTGAGTACCTCCCATTCGTATTTTTCCAGCTCATGACGACATACTTAGTCTTCCTTTATATCGTGAAACGTAAATATAATATCACTTATATTTCCGCGATTGGTGTTCTTGCGTTTACAATAAGCCAAGCTGTTTTCGAACCCGATTTCGGATCTTATTTTAGGCATAAAATATTTATATTTCCATTCTTATATATTCTGTTTTATCAATTTGCTAAGGATTATAAGGGGACCGTTTTCGGCAAGAAAATTACTTTCAAATAGGGCTAGGAGCTTACGCGACTATGAGAATACTGCATATCGGCGAATATGCCAAAGGTGGGGTGGCAACGTACTTAAGAGGTGTCATCGACTGTCAACTGCAAAACCATGATGTTCACTTAATGGTATCAGACAACAGTGAAGAGTTTCCGAACATACCTCCTGAAAAATTACATCGGTACCAATATAGAAGGAGTGTTGGCGATCTCATTCGGGGGGCATTACAAATTCACAAGGTAATCCGCAAAATTCGACCCGATGTGATCCATGTTCATAGCAGTTTTGCGGGATTCATGGTTAGGGCAATGTTATTAATTAAAAAAAAAGGATCGTATAAATTGATATACTGTCCTCATGGATGGTCTTTTTTAATGGAAACAGGATCGGTTCGTAAATGGATCTATTCTTTAATCGAAAGAATCTTATCCGTTAAAACAGACATTATTATTAACATATCGAAGTTTGAATTAGATCAAGCTTTAGCCAGAAAATTGCCTAGTTCCAAAAACGTGCTCGTGTATAACGGAACTAAAGAATGTCCTGTGAAGATGGATAGGAATGGACTGGAACCGGGGAAGGAGATACGGTTATTATTCGTCGGGCGACTAGACCGCCAGAAAGGACTCGATATACTTCTTGATATTTTCCGTGAGTATCCAATGGGGCACATTAAATTATTTGTTGTAGGGGATAGCGTTCTTAAAGATCAAAAGATAGATTTCCCCAAAAACGTGGTACACATCGGTTGGGTAGAAAATGATCGAATTGACGAGTATTATATAAGGTGCGACGCCGTCATTATCCCGTCTCGCTGGGAAGGCTTTGGCCTGGTTGCTATTGAAGCAATGCGGAATAAAAGAGCGGTACTTGCCAGCAATCGAGGCGCGTTGCCGGAACTCGTGGAGCATGGGGTTAATGGCTACATTTTTGATATCAACAACAAGTCGGAAGTTGCCGATTTGCTGTCGAATATAAGTAAGGATACTTTAATTCAGATGGGGGATAAGGGTTATAGCTTATTTCAAAAGAAATTTACATTGGAAAGAATGAATGAGGAAATACTTAGATTATATACGAATGGAGTGCGGTAAATGAAACAGGGAGATCTGTTGAAGATAAAGGGAGAATTGTTTGTTGTTGTCGAAGTGCTTAAGGCAAGCTTGAAAACAATTCGGGTGACGGAAAATCCAGAAAGTGAATACAGTTTCCACGATGAAATGGAGTGGACACATGAAGAGCTGAAGCAAATCGGTGGTTTTACACAAGCAGGGCAATTAACGCAACAACATCTTAACAAGGCAAAACGGGAAGAAATTTTCAACAAAGTGAAGCAATTTTACAACCTATTTCATCAGCGTCCTGATTTTGTCCCCGGAAGTTCTCATATAAACTATGCAGGAAAAGTGTATGACGAGAAAGAAATGGTCGCGCTCGCCGACGCCTCGTTGGATTTTTGGCTTACATCAGGGAGATTCAGTAAAAAGTTCGAGCAAGAATTTGCAAGGTTTTTAGGAGTTAGATATGCATTATTAACGAATTCCGGTTCATCGGCGAACTTGTTGGCAATGTCTGCTTTGACATCGCCAAAACTTGGTGAACGCAGACTGCGCCCGGGGGATGAAGTGATTACGGTTGCTGCAGGGTTTCCTACGACTGTTGCACCAATTGTACAAAATAAGCTGATTCCGGTTTTTGTTGATGTAGATTTGGCGACTTACAATATCAGCGTGAATGAAATTGAGCAGGCAATTTCACCTAAGACCAAAGCAATTATGATTGCTCATACAATGGGCAACCCGTTTAATCTTAAAGCTGTTATGGAAATCGCCGAAAAGTACAAACTTTGGGTTGTCGAGGATAACTGTGACGCACTTGGCTCTAAATACGACGGAAAATTAACGGGGACCTTCGGGCATATCGGCACATCCAGCTTTTACCCACCACATCATATTACGATGGGAGAAGGTGGGGCTGTATATACTAATGATCCCATTTTGAAAATGGCGATCGAATCATTCAGAGACTGGGGAAGGGATTGTTGGTGCCCATCTGGATGTGACAATACATGCAACAAACGTTTCGGTTGGCAGTTAGGCCAGTTGCCGCACGGGTACGATCACAAATATACTTATTCGCATTTAGGATATAACTTAAAAGTAACGGATATGCAGGCAGCAATAGGATTGGAGCAACTAAAGAAACTGCCGGAATTCGTTGAAAGACGGATTCATAATTTCAACCGTTTGAAAGAGAAGCTTAGTGTTTTGGAGGACATTGTTATACTGCCGGAAGCAACGACAAACACTGAGCCAAGCTGGTTTGGGTTTATTATGACGGTGCGCGACGGGAATATGTATTCTAGAAACAAAATCACTCAAATGCTAGAAGCATCTAATGTGCAAACGAGAATGCTCTTTGCCGGAAATTTAATAAAACAGCCTGCATTTGAAGGCGTCGAATATAGACAGGCGTCTCATTTAACGAATACAGACAAAATTATGAACGATACCTTCTTGGTCGGTGTTTATCCGGGTTTGAACGATGATATGATTGACCACATGGCGGAAAAAATAATTGAATCTGTAAACAAGGCGAAGTTATGAATCCGGCAACTCAAAACATGCATTTAGTTTTGTTGTCCGGGGGTTCGGGCAAACGGCTTTGGCCCCTCTCAAATGACTCCCGCTCAAAACAGTTTTTGAAAGTGTTGAAAAATCCCGAAAATGGGATGGAATCTATGGTACAGAGGGTCTGGAGACAGATTACTCTTGCCGGATTTGCCGACCAAACCACAATAACGACAAGCAAAGCGCAAAGCGAACTACTGGAGAACCAACTGGGGAACGTGCAATCTCTTATCATTGAGCCGGAAAGAAGAGATACTTTCCCCGCAATCGCTCTTAGTGCAACCTATTTGTATTCGAAAAAAAGAGCGAGACCGGATGATGTCGTTATTGTTTTGCCGGTGGATCCTTATGTCGAGTCAGGTTTTTTTGAGAGGATTAAATTGCTTGGAAACGTGCTGCAAGAAAGCGGATCGAACCTCGCCTTATTAGGAGTACGACCGACATATCCTTCAACTAAATATGGGTACATTGTGCCGCAGGAAGGAACCGTAAATCTAAATCATTTCGCGAAAGTAAGTCATTTTAAAGAAAAGCCGACTATAAGTGAAGCGGAAGTTCTGATAGAGCAAAATGCTAAGTGGAATTGCGGAGTATTCGCATTCCGTTTAAACTACTTGTTTAAAATATTAACTAACAAAGGTTTACCCGTTGAGTACGATTTTCTATACCGCGAATATCGACGCCTGCCCAAAATCAGCTTTGATTATGAAGTCGTGGAGAAAGAAAATAGTATTGTAATGGTTAGTTACGATGGGTACTGGAAAGACTTGGGTACTTGGAACACTCTCACGGAAGAGATGGACAGCTTGGTGATCGGGAATGCATTTTTAGACAATACCTCCGAGAATACACACGTGATAAATGAATTAGATATCCCGATTACCGTCTTGGGAACCTCCAATGCAGTTATTGCCGCAAGCCCGGACGGAATCCTTGTCTGCGATAAAAACCATAGTCCTTTTATAAAAGATATCGTTTCAACTTACGACAACCTCCCTATGCATATGGAGAGACGGTGGGGATATTACAGGATATTGGATTATACGCAGAAAGAATCAAAAGAGATTTTAACAAGAAGAGTGACATTACACGAGGGAAAAAATCTAAGCTACCAATTCCATAACCATCGTACCGAAACGTGGACAATTATCTCTGGCAAAGGTGAGGTCGTTATTGACGGTAAAGCGAGAAAGGTTCTTCCGGGCGACGTCGTCAAAATTCCAAATAAGTGCAAGCATTCGATACGGGCAGAGACAACGCTTGAATTCATAGAAATACAGTACGGGACGATTTCCGAGGAAGATGTCCACAGACTCACGTATTCTTGGGAAGATGCACTTATTATTAAATAAGCGGGGGAGTGCTTTGAGGGTAACAAAAGCTATTATTCCAGCGGCTGGGTTGGGCACAAGGTTTTTGCCGGCGACAAAGGCGCAGCCGAAAGAAATGCTTCCGTTGGTAGATAAACCGACTATTCAGTACATTGTTGAAGAGGCACTCCGTTCCGGAATTCAGGATATCATAATTGTTACCGGTAGAGGAAAGCGCGCAATTGAAGACCACTTCGATTATTCCGTTGAATTGGAGTTGGCTCTTCTGAAAAAAGGAAATACAAAAGTCGTTAACGAACTTCGGGCAATCACGGAAATGGTTAATATCCATTACATTCGCCAAAAAGAGCCTAAAGGTTTGGGGCATGCGATATGGTGCGCAAGGAAATTTATCGGCAATGAACCATTTGCGGTATTGCTTGGTGACGATATTGTGGTTTCCGATACACCATGTTTAAAACAATTAGCAGATGTTTACGAAGAATACGAGGGTACCGTGTTAGGCGTGAAAGAGGTTGCGTCATCGGAGGCGTCGAAGTATGGCATCATTGCGCCTGATCAACGTTACAGTACTGATCTCTATAAGGTAAACTCTCTGGTAGAGAAACCTAAAAAAGAAGAGGCGCCATCTAATATAGCAATAATGGGACGTTATATCTTAACGCCTGATATATTCGATATTCTGGAGCGGTTAGAACCCGGAGCTGGCGATGAGATTCAACTTACGGATGCGCTAAACGTATTGGCGAAGACACGGCAGGTGCTGGCTTACCGGTTCGAAGGTGAACGTTACGATGTAGGTGATAAATTTGGTTTCGTAAAAGCCACGATTGATTTCGCATTAGGACGAGAAGATTTGGGCACAGAGGTTGTAAATTACTTGCAGGAAGTATTGGAGAAAAAATTGGTTAAGAAAGTATAGTTACTGAGTTTACTACGTAATTTCCCCATACTACTCGCATATATTAGTATGGGGTGATTACTTATGAAAAATAGTGACATTCCCGATGCCGACCGGAAAGTTTGGCAGGGGATTTTTTTTGGACTGTTGCTGGGCACTTGGATGTGGGCAGGAATCCTATGGCTGTTATGGTTGTGTTGCTTTTAACCAACTTGATGCGTCGAACTCGAATTATACTCGAATCGGCGCCTTTTTATTTTAGTAGTGTTCCAATGAAATATTTTGCAGTAACGAAGGTGTTGATTATCATATTAGTTAAGTCTAGTTGGCATTATCGTTTCCTCCTTGTTATCCCGCTTCTTTTGATTTGTCTATACACATCTTATGCGCCAATACTCAAATCGGCAGGAAACGTTCTAAAGATCAACTGCTCAGATCCCGCTCGCTCCGACGTCATCATCGTCCTCGGCGGCGAGATGGACGGCGAGCGTACGCGGAAGGGTGCGGAGTTGTACAAGCAGGGGGTCGCGCCGAAGGTGATGCTGTCCGACGGGACGAAGATGTCTTGGCGGACGACGGCGATCAAGGAGATGTACGATTTGGCGGTGCTGGAGGGCGTGCCGGAGGAGGACATCATCCAGGAGAATCGGTCCCGCAGCACTTATGAGAATGCGTTGTTTACGAGAGAACTGATGGAACGGCACGGGATGACGTCCGCCATCGTGGTAACGTCCGATTGGCACGCGAAGCGGTCCGAGTTTATCTTTAATAAGCTGTTCGAAGGGAGCGGCATCCATGTTAATGTTTGCGGAACGCCCGACGACCGCAGCGACTTCAACGAATGGTGGAAAGACGGCGAGAAGCAGCAGGTCGTACTGACAGAGTGGGCGAAATTGCTAACTTACTGGGCAAGATACTTATTCTGATGCAGCAGGTTTATCCGTCTATCCATTTTCCCATACTGAAAGCATATACTACTTTCGGGAGGGACGGCCATGAAAGACAAGCAACGGTATTTGGACGAGACGGGATTATCGGTGTGGCGCGGCATCTTCTATGGGATCTTGTTCGGTGTATGCATGTGGGCGGTTATTTTGTGGCTGGTTTGGTCATGGCTGTTCTAATGAATCGGTAGATGAGACGCCGAGCGCAGCAGCTCGGTCTTTTTTTTTTGCTCGGATGGGAAAAATGGGCTGTGATTCGGAGCGGTTTTCAAGTATATCTTTAGTAGGGCTAATGGGTGATTGGGCGAAAAGTTAACCGTCGAAATGAGCCGAAGGGTATGGTACGATGGAGGTGTCCGCGGATCGGCAGGCCTTGCGTTTGGTGCGGTTTTTCCGATGTTGGAGCGAAGGAGTACGCCCTTTGGAAAAAATATTGGTGATTGTTCCCGTCTACAACGAAGAAGCGACGATCGTGAATACTGTGAAGCTCCTCGAGCAGATAGATTTTGTCGATTATATCGTTGTTAACGACGGATCGACGGATCGTACGCTGGAGAGGTTAAGGGAGTATAATTTTAATTTTATAAATCTTTCTACCAATCTAGGCATCGGGGGCGCGGTGCAGACCGGGTATCGGTATGCGCTGAAGCATGGGTACGATTATGCGATTCAACTTGATGCGGATGGGCAGCACAATCCGCGCGATCTGCTGGCCTTGTACCGCGAAATGGTTGAGCGGAAGTGCGATATGGTGATCGGCTCGAGATTCGTGAAGAAGACGGGGTACAGGGGAGAGAAAAGCCGGCGGTTCGGGATTTATTTCTTTTACCGGCTGATTTTCCTGCTGACGGGGAAGCGGATTACGGATCCGACCTCCGGATACCGGTTGGTGAACCGGAAGGTGATCGAAGAGTTCGCGGCGTATTACCCCGTGGATTACCCGGAGGTGGAGGTGCTCGTGCTGCTCTTTAAGAAAGGCTTCGACATTCGCGAGATCAGCGTGGAAATGAACGAGCGCCAGGGAGGCACGTCGTCGATCAATTTGCGCAGGGCCATTTATTACATGATCAAGGTCACCATATTCTCGATTATCCGCAAGGCGTTCTAGGAGGGGTTATGAGCAGCGTCCAAGTGATTTCCTTGGTGGTGAGCTTCGGGTTTACGTTGATCGTTATTTACTTTACCGGGAAGCATAAACTCAAGGATAAGTACGCCTTCTTTTGGCTTGTGCTGTCATTCATTTCGTTGCTGCTCGTGCCGTTGATTCCGCTGTTGAACCGCTTTGCGGAGACAGTTGGCATCCAGTATATGCCGAGTTTATTTTTCCTGTTGGCTTTTATTTTGATGTTTTCCATCTCTATATATATCATGACCGTGCTCAGCAACCATCAAGAGTCGATTCGACGATTGATCCAAGACAACGCGTTCTTGCTGCGCGAGGTCGAAGAATTGAGAAAGCAGCTCGAGCGAACGAGGGGAAAAAACGATGTCGATCCATAATTTGCTGCTGGTGTTGGCGAATGCGGTGTTGCTGATCGCAGGCCAGTTTTGCTGGAAGCTCGGCGTCGAAAGCCGCAAGATCCATTCTCTGGCGGATTCGCTGCATCTGCTCTTCACGCCGATGGTGATGGCGGGCCTGATTTTGTACGGCGTAGCAACGATTCTGTGGCTGTTTATTTTGTCCCGCGTACCCCTCAGCGTTGCGTACCCGATACAAAGCGTCGCGTACGTCTTCGGCGTCGTCGGGGCGCATTATTTGTTTAAAGAAACGATCACCGTTTGGAAGATCGCTGGCTGTCTGCTGATTGTGGCGGGCGTGTCATTGATCGCGATCAAAGGGAGGTAAGCGTCAGGCCGAGGCGGTCTGGCGCTATATCCATTTGCGGAAAAAAGGATCCTGCCGCATCCGATCGGCGGCGTCCGGGCAGACGTTCTGTTCGGACTCGATGACCCAGCCGGCGACTTTGGTGCCGCTGACGACGGCTTGGTCGAGGGGCATACCTCGCGAAAGCCCCCACACCGTGCCTGCGGAGAAGGCGTCTCCGGCGCCGCTGGCGTCCCGGAGCGTCGCCGGGAACGTCGGCTGGAAGCCGCGCAGAAGCGCCTCGCGGTCGCAATAGACGGCGCCCTCGGCCCCGAGGGTGACGACCATCGCGCGGACGCCGCGCGCCTCCATGAACGCCTCCAGCGCCTCCAGACGGCGTTCGTTCGACAGGCCCTCCCAATCGTCCCCGGTCAGCCGCCCGGCCTCGACATGATTGCAAATAAAACAATCCAGCTCTCCAAGCAAATCCTGATGCTCCATGACGATTTGGAAGTGGCCGGGCAGGCCGTAGATCGGCTTCCGATGCCGGCGGGCCAATTCGATGCTGCGGCGGGCGATCGGCTCCGTCAGATCGACGGACAGCACGATGCGATCCGTGTCCCGCATCAGCTCCTCCCCGCGCTGCTCGAGCGTGCGCTGCAGCGCGTCAAACCGGGGCTGCTGCGAGATGCCGCCCCGTACGTTACCGGCTTCGTCCATGACCGCGAGCCACATGCCCATGCCTCGCTCCGCGACGGCGAGATAGGCCGTGTCGACGCCGGCATCGGCCAGCCGGCGGACGACCTCGGCGCCGAGGGCGCTCTCGTCGACGGAGGCGACGAGCCGCGTCGGCGCGCCCAGCGCAGCCAAGTTGTCGGCGACGTTGCGGCCGACGCCGCCGTGGACGAAACGCACGTCGCCGATGTTTTTGCCGTACGGGTCGTAGGCGCGGTGCGCGAAGCCTTTGATATCGATAAAGACGTTGCCGATAACGGTAAGATACGATAGCATGCTGCGTGTTCTCTCCTCGAAGATTGGTACGCTTATTGTAGCCGACAAGAAACGACCCCCACAAGCCGGACATCCCCTGCGAACGATATAACAAACCGGTGAACAAATAGGCTGCTGCGGCAAGCGAAAAAGTCGAAATCCAAGGAGGAGTATGAAATGAACAAGACAGCATGGAATCGGAGAGCGGCGATGACGGCCCTGGCGGCGTTGGTGGCGAGCATGAGCATCGGCGCGGCGATCGCGGGTGCGGAGCCGGGCAAAGGGAAAGGCAAGAGCGCGGAAGCGTCGGCGCAAACGGAAGCGAGCGCGCAGACGAAGGCGGACGCGAAGACGAAGAGCGAAGCCGGCGGTTCCGCGAGCGTCACGGCGGACGTATACGGCGGCGGCAGCGCGAATGCGAATCATGGCGGCGGGCAGACGCACGGCGTCGAAAACGCGGCTTCGCATAAGAAAGAGGGCAGCCCGGCGGCGGCGATCCTCGCGGACATCCTGATCGACCGCGAGGCGGCGCTGGCGGCGGCGCAAGAGGCGCTCGCACTGGAGGCGAAGGGCGAGCTGCAAGCGGCGATCGAGGCGCAGCAGGAAGCGGCTGTCCTGGATCCGACCGATGCGAAGCTGGTGAAAAAGCTGGCGAAGCTGCTCGGCAAGGCGGGCGATACGAGCCTGAAGGCGTTCGTCAACGGCAAGCAGCCGGAGTTCGACGTGCAGCCGTTCGCGAAGAACGGGCGCACGCTGGTGCCGTTCCGCGCGATCGCGGCGGCGCTGCAGGCGGACGTGTCGTTCGACGCGGCGACGCGGACGGTGACGGTCGTGCGCGGCGGCACGACGGTGCAGTTGACGCTCGGCAGCGATACGGCGTACGTGAACGGCGCGGCGGTTAAGCTCGACGTCGCGGCGGAATCGGTCAGCGGCCGGACGGTCATTCCGCTCCGTTTCCTGAGTGAGGCGTTCGGTGCAGACGTGCAGTTCGACGCGGAAACGCAGAGCGTGATCATTACGGAGAAGCCGGCGAAATAAGTTCCTAGGACCCAAGGTTCCTGCTAAAGATCTATAACGCCCCGTTCGTTGACGGGGCGTTTTTGCCGTTGGAGCTCGGGGGCGGGGCGGTCCGACAAGCGGATAATGTCGCAACTTGCAGAAACTTTTCGGATTATGCAAAAATCCCGTTGTCATTATTTGGGGATTCTACTATAATAGGACACACGACCCACTAGAGTTGACGCGCGTAAATAACGCTTGACAGGAAGGGGGTTGATTATATATGGAGATGTCCGAGGGCTTGACGAAGCAGCTGAACATGGTGTTCGGGAAGCTGAACGAGGAGCTGGCCAGTCTGTCTTCCGGCATCGTATTCGTTCAGATCCGGAATAACGTGATCGGGAAGTTCGGCATCCGTCACGATCCGTTCGAGACGAGCAAGACGAGGCCGTTCCAGGGGACTACCGGGCTTACCGAGACGCAGCGCAACGATTTCCGCCGCATGGCCATCCAAGCGCTGACGCACAAGGTCGGCTGGACGCACGGGGAAATTCAGTTCGAGTTCGCCGTTCGCCAGGGGAAGCTGCGCCTCAGCATTACGTTCGAGTCGAATTACAACATGGCAAGTCTGCTGCCGAAGTTCGACATCGGCGGCGGTTGGGGCGGCACGGGAGAACGAGAAGTGGAAGGCGCGTAACCGGGTTCGGAACCGAAGGATTCCTAATTTCATATACCGATTGTAGTTTCAGGGCAAACCCGCCGAAAGTCGGGGACGCAAAGCTATAGGGGCTATCGTTCTTCGGAGCATGCCAGCCAGCTGCCGCAATTGGAGCCACGTTTTTTAACGGACGAAGCACGTACCGGCTCACTTGCAGCGCCAGCTGTCAGTGAGCTTTTGTGTTTTTCACTTTGAAAATAGGGAAGGCAGGAGGGTCTGAAGCATGTGGGGAATCCTTTTCCGCGTCGTCATGTTAACGTCTTTGGCGGTGCATTCGCTGCAAGCCGCCGAATTGGAACGCGCCGCTTCGCGTTGGGACGGTACACCCTCGGCGGCGGCAGCCGCCGCGCAGGCGCCGCCGAGCGACCCGCCTTCGGAACGGAGCCAAGACGCCGTGACGAGCAAGGGAGTGCTGGAACGCAGCTTACGCCTCCGCTCCCGATTAAATACGCATATCATGATGCTGCGGTTCAAGATGTAACCAAGCCCCGTTTCGCCCCCGCGAACGGGGCTTGTTGCCGCCTCGGGCCGGGCGCGCCGCTTGTCATGCTAGTCTGCATATTTGGCCAACCCCTCTCATAGACATGTTATCGGGAATCAAGAAATCGATCGGAGGGGTGCACCTCATGAAGCGGAACAGGTGGTTCGTCGCCGTAGCGCTCGCGCTGGCGGTCGCGATGCTGCTCTCGGCGTGCGGCGGCGGCACGAAGGATGCAGCGGGTGTCGTCAGCGACATCGAGAAGTTGTCGGGCAAGCTGGAGAGTTACCATGCGGAGGGCACGATGGTGCTCAATACCGGGCAGGAGCCGCAAACGTACGGCGTCGTCGTCAGTTTCCAAAAGCCGGACTATTACCGGATCGCCCTGACGAACGAAACGAACGACATTACGCAAATCGTGCTTCGCAACGACGAGGGCGTGTTCGTGTTGACGCCGCATTTGAATAAGAGCTTCCGCTTTAAAAGCGATTGGCCGAACAATCAAGGGCAGGCGTATTTGTTCGAAACGTTGGCCCAGTCGATCATCAACGACGACGAGCGGCAATTCGCGGCGGAAGAGAACGCGTACGTGTTCGATGTGTTGGCGAATTACCAGAACGCATCGCTCGTGCGGCAAAAAATTTGGCTGAGCAAAAAGGATTACAAGCCGCAGCGCGTCGTCGTAACCGATGCCGACGCGAACGAAATGGTGACGGTCACGTTCAACTCGTTCGAATTCGATAGAGACTTCGAAGACAATTGGTTCGACATGAACCGGAACATGACGAGCGTCTCGATTCAGTCGCTGCCGGTCATGGCCGAAGAGGGCGAGCCGGCGCAGACGGTCGAATCCGCGGACGTCGGCATCATTTATCCGGGGTACGTGCCGGAAGGCGTGGAGGAGCGCACGGCGAAGGAAATCAAGCTCGGCGAGCGGGATGCGGTCATGATTCGTTATGTCGGCGAATACGATTATACCCTCGTACAGTCGAAGGCGGCCGAAGAGCGGATGGCGTCCGGCTCCGTCGGCACGGTCATCGAGCTCGACCTTGGGCAGACGGTCGGCGTGCTGTTCGGGGAGAACGAGCAGCGGACGCTGATGTGGACGCACGGCGGCATCGACTATCGGCTGTCGACGGGCAATCTGCCATACGAGGAAATGGTGAAGGTCGCGCAGTCGGTGTTCGACCAAGTCGGCAAGTAAGGGCGGCAGCGCCAACGTTTGGCAGGAGACATTCGTTGACACGACCTCTCTTAGATTCTAAGATAATACAATGGTAAAATCTTAGACGCTAAGAAAAAACGGTTCGGATGTGACATCTGAGTGGATACGTATCGATGGACGCGGGCCGAGATCGATCTGGACGCGCTGCACCATAACTTGGGGCAGTTCCAGGCGGCGCTCGGCCCGGATATCAAGCTGATGGCGGTCGTGAAGGCGAATGCGTACGGCCACGGCGCGGTCAAGGTGGCGGAAGAGGCGATTCGGTTCGGCGTCGAATATTTGGCGGTCGCGTTCCTGGACGAGGCGCTGGAGCTTCGGCACTTCGGCATCGAAGCGCCGATTCTCGTCCTCGGCTACACGCCGGCGGCCGGCGTCGACGTGGCGCGCTCGCACGGCATCACGTTGACCGTGTTCGACGACGAGGTGCTGGAGGCGGCCCGGACGGACGATCCGGCGGTGTCCCCGCTCAAAATCCACGTGAAGGTCGATACGGGCATGGGGCGCATCGGCATAACGGACGAAGGCGAGGCGATCCGCTTCCTCGGGAAAGCGCTCGACACGCCGGGCGTCGAGGTCGAAGGGCTGTTTACGCATTACGCCTGCGCGGACGAATGCGACAAGTCGCATATCCAGGGTCAGTATCGCAAATTCGCGCGGCTGTTGGATACGTTCCGCGCGAGGGGGGTCGAGTTCCGCTACGTGCATGCGGGCAACAGCGCCACGGGCATCGATACGCCCGAGTATACGTGCAATATGCTGCGGCTCGGCGTCGGCATGTACGGATTGTACCCGTCGGAAGAGGTGAACCGCGCCCGGGTGCGGCTGAAGCCGGTCATGTCGCTCAAGACGGGAATCGTCATGGTGAAGACGCTGCCGCAGGGATGCGGCATTTCGTATGGCGCGCGCTACGTGACGCAGCGCGACGGCGAAACGATCGCGACGCTGCCGATCGGCTACGCGGACGGGTATTCCAGGCTGCTGAGCGGGAAGGCGGAAGCGCTCATCCGCGGCAGGCGGGCTCCGGTGGTCGGCAACATATGCATGGATCAATGCATGGTCCGCGTCGACGACGGCGAAGCGGCGGTCGGGGACGAGGTCGTCCTGTTCGGCGCGCAGGGCGGGGAATCGATCGCGGTCGAGGAGCTCGCGAGCAAGCTCGGCACGATCAATTACGAAATCACGTGCATGGTGTCCCACCGGGTGCCGCGCGTGTACGTCAAAGGCGGCCGGGTCGCGGAGTTCCACAATCCGCTGCTGCATTTTACCAGTCAAAAAGACATACAGTGTTAAAGGAGTTTTCCGGCGTTTGGCGAATATGTATAAAGCCGCAATCACGGGTTTCATCAAGACCTGATAGATCGGTCATGCATCATATTTGATATACCCGCGGCATATACTTAATTTTGTATATTTTGCCTTCCCTTTCGACATAATGGTAATAGTCCGGACGAATATGCTCAGGCATTCCGGAGGCGGGGCCATACGTCGGGAGGATGGAATGTTTCTGGGGGTGCGTACTACGGTGTCCAATGTTCACAACACGAAACGGATCATGATCAGCTTACCGGATCACCTGCTGCAGGAAGTCGACGGCATCGTCGAGAAGGAAAATTCGAACCGCAGCGAGTTTATACGCCAGGCCATGAAGCTGTATTTGACGGAGCGGAAAAAGCGTCACCTTCGGGAGACCATGCAGCGCGGATATATGGAGATGGCGAAAATCAATCTCTCCATGTGTTCCGAAGCGTTCTTGGCCGAAGAAGAAGCCGACCACACCCTTGGCCGCTTAGTTAGCGGGGTGTAGCCCTTGATCGTCAAGCGCGGAGACGTATTCTTTGCGGATCTCTCTCCGGTCGTCGGATCGGAGCAGGGAGGGGTTCGGCCGGTCTTAGTCATTCAGAACGACATTGGTAACCGCTTCAGCCCGACCGTCATCGTGGCCGCCGTCACGGCGCAAATCCAGAAGGCGAAGCTCCCGACGCACGTCGAAATCGATGCGGCCTCGCACGGGTTCGACCGGGACTCCGTCATCCTGCTGGAGCAAATCCGGACCATCGACAAGCAGCGGCTGACGGACAAAATTACGCATCTGGACGAAGAGACGATGCGCAAAGTCGACGAGGCGCTGCAGATCAGCGTCGGCTTGATCGATTTTTAAAACGCGCGGCATGAGCGGGGGAGCAGACACCCTCGTTTTTTTGTGTTTGCGGGCATAGTTGGGAAACAGACAGAGCAGGGAGAGGTGCGGCATGACAGAGAAGACGCAGGGGACGACGCGGCGCATCGCGCCGGAGGAATTGGTATGGACGGAGGCGGACGAACGGGCCGCGAAAGACCGGATCGTGCGGCAGATCGCCGCGGAGACGGGGACGACGGCGAAGCAGGTGGCGACGACCGTCGGATTGCTCGACGAAGGGAACACGATTCCGTTCATCGCGCGGTATCGGAAGGAAATGACCGGCGAGCTCGATGAGAACGCGCTGCGCGGCATCGAGGAGCGGCTTACATATTTGCGGGGGTTAGAAGAGCGGAAGCGGGAAGTGCTGCGGCTCATCGCCGAGCAGGACAAGCTGACGGTCGAGCTGCGGGATGGAATCGCGAAAGCGGCGAAGCTGCAGGAAGTCGAAGACCTGTACCGCCCGTATCGCCAAAAGCGGAAGACGCGCGCGAGCGTGGCGAAGGAGCGGGGGCTCGAGCCGCTGGCGGCTTGGATGCTGTCCGGCCCGACGTCGGGCTCGCTGCTCGCGGAAGCGGCGAAGTACGTCGACGCGGACAAAGGCGTGGCGACGCCGGAGGACGCGGCGCAGGGCGCGTCGGACATCATCGCGGAAATGATCGCGGACGATCCGAACATTCGCGCGTGGACGCGCCGCCATACGTTCCAATACGCGTCGATCGTCACCGAAGCGAAGGACAAGTCCGTCGAGTCGGTGTACGAGATGTACTACGCCTACCGGGAGCCGGTGAAAAAGCTGCCGCCGCACCGGACGCTCGCGATCAATCGCGGCGAGAAAGAGGATATATTGAAGGTCGGGCTCGAGCTCGACCCGGCGGCGATCCATATGTATATCGCGAAACGGTTCGTGCAGGAGCGGTCCGTCGTGCGCGACGCGATGATGGCGACGGTGGAAGACGCCTACAAGCGGCTCATTGCGCCGGCGGTCGAGCGCGAGGTGCGCAATGAGCTGACGGAGAAAGCGGAGGAGCATGCGATCGTCATATTCGCGGAAAACCTGCGCAACCTGCTGCTCCAGCCGCCTGTACGCGGAAGGCGCGTGCTCGGCGTCGATCCGGCGTTCCGGACGGGGTGCAAGCTCGCCGCGGTGGACGATACGGGCAAGGTGCTCGACATCGCGGTGACGTACCCGACGGCGCCGCATCATAAGACGGCCGAGGCGGAGAAGATCATCCGCGGGCTGATCGCGAAGCACGATCTCGACTTGATCGTCATCGGCAACGGCACCGCGTCGCGGGAGACGGAGCAGTTCATCGCCGAGCTGATTCGCAAGATCGCCGCCGAAGGCGGGAAGAAGCTGCAGTATTTGATCGTCAGCGAAGCGGGGGCGTCGGTGTATTCGGCCTCCAAGGTCGCGCAGGAGGAGTTCCCGGACTTCGACGTGGCTGAGCGCTCGGCCGTGTCGATCGCGCGGCGCGTGCAGGACCCGCTCGCCGAGCTGGTCAAAATCGAGCCGAAGGCGATCGGGGTCGGGCAGTACCAGCACGACGTGTCGCCGAAGCGGCTCGAAGCGTCTCTCGGCGCCGTCGTCGAATCGGCGGTCAATCACGTCGGCGTCGACGTGAACACGGCGTCGGCGTCGCTGCTCGGCTATGTCGCCGGCGTCAACGCCACGATCGCGAAGAACATCGTGAAGTTCCGCGAGGAGAACGGCAAGTTCACGAGCCGCGCGCAGCTCGCGAAGGTGCCCCGTCTCGGCGCGAAGACGTACGAGCAGTGCATCGGCTTCATCCGCGTGCCGGAGGCGGCGAACCCGCTCGACAACACGCCGATCCACCCGGAATCGTACGGCGTCGTGGACAAGCTGTTCCGCGAACTGCGGCTCGAGCTGTCGATGCTCGGCACGGCGGAGCTGCACTCGCGGCTCGACGCGGTCGACCCGGCGGCGGTCGCGGAGCGGCTCGGCGTCGGCGTGCCGACGCTGCGCGACATTTTCGACAGCTTGAAGCGTCCGGGCCGCGACCCGCGCGAGGAGCTGCCGCCGCCGATTTTCAAGACGGACGTGCTGCAGCTCGAGGACCTCGCCGTCGGCATGGAGCTGCAGGGCACGGTGCGCAACGTGACCGACTTCGGCGCGTTCGTGGACATCGGGCTCAAAAATGACGGACTCGTCCACATTTCGCAGCTGGCCGACCGGTTCGTGAAGCATCCGATGGACGTCGTGTCCGTCGGCGACAATGTCACGGTTTGGGTGCTCGGCGTCGATATGAACAAAGGCCGCGTGTCGCTGACGATGAAATCGCCGCGCGGCTGAGGCGGGCTTGTCTTTTGTTAGGGATTTTCCATGGCGATGGAAAATGAGTTGTTTCGTTTCGGAAAATCTCATAACAAACCGGCTGATATTATGGCGAATTCCCTCATTTGTTAGTCGTTTGTTCGACATTGCTAACAAAAATGGAACTTCGGCTAACAACCGAAAAACCGCATTGTGCGGCTTGCCAACGATCGCCATTTCCGGTACGATATATTCAAATAGTACAACGAGCGAAGCACGCTCGAATGGTTCCCCAGGGGACGATTCGGGCGTGCTTTTTCGCGTTGGCGAAAGGGGCGAACGTAACGGTGCATCCGGCAGTGGCGGCTTATATCAGAGCCATGGAGGAAGAAGCTGTTCGAAGAGGCAGCTACCGGCATCGCATCGGTCCGAACGAAACAGCTTTCCTGGAACAGGTGTGGGGACCGGAGTTCACCGGAAGCAGCCGATGCTGTGCAGACGCCATTTGAAGCAAGCGATCGGCAATTGGTGGGTACGAACGCAAACCGATAATCCGTTTCGAAATTCTGACCGCGTTGCCCTATGCCGCAGCCGGTTGTTGGAGATGGCGATCCATCAGCAGAAACCGCTGAAGACCTCCGACGTGGCGAGGGCATTCCAAATCAGCAGGCCGACGGCTTTGCTCTGGTTGAGACGATTTGTGGAAGAAGGGGTGTTTATCTCGATTCAGGCGGAACGGAAGGTGGTCGGCTATCGGTTGCGGGACGAGTATATTAGGAAATGAGCCGCCCAGACGGATCGCAATCCTTCATTCCACCCGATAATCATTAGATTGGATGTTGCGTACGAACCGCGCGGAGCGGGCGAACCAATCGGATGATTGTGTACGTTACGGCAGCGCTTTCAATATACTTGGAGGCGGGCCCGGCAGCGGGTAATCTCACCGGAACGGAAGGAGATCGATGCATTGATGGGTTGGAACGGATGGAGAAGAGGATGGGCGGCGCTAGTCTTGGCGGGTGCGGTCGCGGCGGGACCGCTTGGCGGCTTCGGCTTTAGCGCGGGCACGGCGCAGGCGGCCGACGGCATTTATGAAGCCGAGGAAGCGGCCGGTTCGGGCATCATCGTCGACAACAAGCACCCCGGCTATACGGGAACGGGCTTCATCGACTACAGCCCGAACGCGCCCGGCGGCTGGGTCGAATGGACGGTGCCGATGGCGGAAGCGGGCGAATATACGCTGGAATTCCGCTACGCGATCGGAGCGGCGGACGACCGGCCGGCCGAAATTCGGGTGAACGGCGCGGTCGTCGCGGATCAGTTGCCGTTCCCGTCGACGGGCGATTGGACCGCATGGCGAACGTCCTCCGTCCAGGCGGCGCTCGTCGCCGGCGAGAACGTCATCCGCGCGACGGCGACGGGGGCGAGCGGCGGGCCGAATATCGACCACCTTCGCGTACATACCGGCGCTCCGGGCGGCGGCGAGCCGGGGCCTTCCGGACCGCAGCCGGTCGCACTGACTGACCTCGTGGACGGCGTGCTAATGAAGAAGCTGAAAGCGATCGGCATGATCGGCACGGAGAAACAGGCCGCGGAGCCGATACCGCGCATCGAATTTATGGCGATGATGAACGATGCGCTCGGGTATGCGCCGAGCAACCGGTTCCCGCACGTCGACGTCGAGACGCATGCGTGGGAGACGCCGCTCGCCCAATGGGACGCCTATGTGCTGGAAGCCGCGAAGGACGCGGGCTACGTGCGGATCGGCGACGACGGGCTCGCGCGTCCGGACGATCCGCTGACGCGCAAAGACGCGGCGAACATGATCGCCCGCGCGCTGCAGCTGACGAAGGCCGACGAAGACGGCAACGGCAGCGTCGGGGCCGTCGTGCGCGCCGGGTATATGTCCGCGGAAGGCGGCAGAGGATTCGGCGAGCACGATTACTTAACCGTCGAAGAGGCGCGGCAAATTGCGGCCCGCATCGATGCGGAGCGTCCGGGAGCGCCGCACATCGGCATCGCCGGCGTGCACGCGATCGGGAACCGGCTCGTCGCCGTCACGTTGAACGGCGCGCTGGAGCATGTCGATTACGCGGATCTCGCGCTCAGCGCGCCGACGGGCAGCTGGCGGTCGCTGACGCCGGCGTTCCAGCCGCTGCAGCTGCGCAAGGCGGCGGCCGGCGAGAACCGGTTCGGCCACACGGTTATCGTGTACGAAACGGCGGAAACGCTGGGAAGCGGGGCGACGTACGCGCCGCCGAAGACGCCGCCGCAATTCAGCGGCAATTTGGCGGAAGCGGTGAAGCAGGCGCAGTACTACGTGTCTTGGCAGATGGACCACGGCGGCTGGACGAAATCGATGCCGTACAACCGGGCGTGGAACGGCGTCGAACCGAAATCGTCGCAGCTCGGCCCGACGGGCATCGAGCTCGGCACGATCGACAATAACGCGACGATCAAGGAAATTCGCTACATCGCCGAAGTGTTCCGCGCGACCGGGGACGAAACGTTCCGGGCGAGCGTGCGCAAAGGGATCGAGTTTTTGCTGGAGATGCAGTACGATACCGGCGGGTGGCCGCAGGTGTATCCGGAGCGGGGTAAGCCGGGCGACGGCGTCTATTACTCGAACTATGTCACGTTCAACGACAATGCGATGATCAACGTGCTCGATCTAATCGACGACATCGTCGCGAAGTCGTATCCGTTCGACACGGGGCTCGTCGACGACGCGACGATCGAGCGGCTGAAGCAGGCGCGGGACAAAGGCATCGATTATATTCTGAAATCGCAAATCGTCGTAGACGGCAAACTGACGGCATGGTGCGCGCAGCACGATCCGTTCACGTACGAGCCGCGGGGAGCGCGTTCGTACGAGCACCCGTCCATCTCCGGCTCCGAGTCGGTCGGCATCGTCCGATATTTGATGGGGCTGCCGGAACAGACGGACGCCGTTCGCCGGGCGGTGCACGGCGCGCTGACCTGGTTCGACGAAGCGAAGCTCGAAAATATCCGGTACGTCAGCGCCGATCCGAACGGCCAATATTTCGTGGAAGAGCCGGGGGCGGTAACATGGTACCGGTTCTATGAAATCGGAACGAACCGAGGCATTTTTTCGGGCCGGGCCGGCGTCATCAAGTACAGCATTCAGGAGATCGAGGAGGAACGCCGCAACGGCTACTCGTGGGGAGGCAGCTACGCGAAGAAGCTGCTCGACACAGCCAAGGCGACAGGCTATTACGGCAATTACGTGTACGCGCAGGTGGTCAAGACGGGATCGGCGGACGCCGAAGGGCGAACGCTCCGCGCGGGCGAGGCGAAACGAGCGGAAGATGCGAGAGAGGTGTTGAGGCAGATGCCGAACGAGCTGGTCGTCGCGCAAGACGGCACGGGCGATTACGCGACGGTGCAGGCGGCGGTCGACGCGGTGCCCGCGAACAACGCGGAGCGGGTGACGATCTACATCAAGAACGGCGTATATCGAGAAGTCGTCACGGTACCGGCGAACAAACCGTTCGTGACGATGATCGGCGAGAGCGCCGAAGGGACCGTCATCACGTACGACAACTATTCCGGCAAGGAGCGGCCGACGGGCGGAACGTACGGCACGAGCGGCAGCGCGAGCATGTTCGTGTTCGGCAACGATTTCGAGGCGCGACATTTGACGATCGAGAACTCGTTCGACGAATCGAGCGTCACCGTAACGAACAAGCAAGCGGTAGCGCTGAACGTGCGGGGAGAGCGGCAGTCGTTCACGGACGTCCGGTTCATCGGCAATCAGGACACGCTGCTGACGAACGGCGGCACGCAATATTTCTATCAGTGCTATATAGAGGGCGACGTCGACTTTATTTTCGGCGGCTCCCGGGCCGTGTTCGAGGAGTGCGTCATCCATTCGCTCGATCGCGGGTCGCAGACGAATAACGGGTACATTACGGCGGCGAGCACGCTCATTACGGAGCCGTACGGATATTTGATCTTGAACAGCAAATTGACGAGCGACGCGGCGCCGGGCACCGTTTGGCTCGGTCGGCCGTGGCATCCGGGGGGCAATCCGGACGCAATCGCGAGCGTCGTCTACATGAATACCGAGATGGGGGCGCACATCAATCCGATCGGCTGGACCGACATGGGCGGGTTCTCGGCGAAGGACGCGCGGTTCGCGGAATACCGGAATTACGGTCCGGGCGCGGTCGCGACCGACACCCGTCCGCAGCTGACGGACGAAGAGGCGGCGTCCTGGACGATCGAGAACGTGCTGAAAGGATGGAACCCGAAAGCGCAATAACGGCGCGCGCGCAGAAAGACGGCCTTCGTTCTCCGAAGGCCGTCTTCGTCGCTTACGATTCCGGCTTGCCGTATTTGGCGCGGTACTGCCCGGGCGTCATGCCCTCTTGTTTGCGGAACGAGCGGATAAAGTTTTGCGGGTTGGTGTACGTCAGCCGCTCCGCGATGTCTTTGACCGACATGTTCGTCTCGACGAGCCATTTCTTCGACATCGTGAGCCGGAACTGGGCCAAATAGTCGCTGAACGGCATGCCGGTTTCCTTCTTGAAGACGCTGCTTAAATAAAAGACGTTATAATGCAGCCGCGCCGCGCATTCTTCGAGCGTAATGTCGGTGTCGAATTCGCTTCGGATAATATCGATGATCTGTTCCGAAATGTTGTGGTACTGCGACTGCTGCCGGTCTTGAAACACGCGGATGACCGGCGAGACGATCCGGCTGCGGAACCATTTCTCGATTTCCGGTTTGACGTACAGCTGCAGCAGTTCTTCGTAAAGCGAACTTTCCTGGATATCGAGCTGGTCGAGCCGAATGCCGGCCTCCTGCATCACGACCATGAGCGAATTGAGCAGCCGAATGAGCGAAATTTGGTACTCGTGAGGCGTCCGATCCTTCAGGAACACTTCGTCGAGCCACTGCTGGAGCAGTGAGAAGGCCAGCTCTTCATCGGCGAGCTTGATCGCGTCGATCAGCTGGTTCTCCAGCTGCATCGGGTAGAAATATACCTGCGGGTGTTTCCCCGAGTTCAAGCTGAAGTACGGGACGATGACGCCCGTGCCGAGCTTGATGCGGTGCTTCAGCGCCTCGAGCCCTTCCTGGAACGCGCGCGGCGCGCGATGCAGCCCGGCGAACGGCAGGCTGATGCCGATGCTGACGTCAAGGTCCAAGTAAGTGCGCATGTTTCGTTGAATCGTTTCGGTCAGTTTGTTGACGTGATTGTCGAATTGCTCGTCCGTCATGTCTTTGCCGCCGATCAGCGTAACGAGCGTCTGGTCGATGATGACGGGCGGCAGCCGATCCGGCTGCGGCACCATCTCTTCGATGATGTTGCTGGCGGCGAACAGCAGCAGGTCGAGATCTTTCTGCTTGTAGCGGGTTTGCTCCAGGATGTCGATCTGCAGCGCGAACACGGCGAGCCTGCTCCAAGACGTCACTTGGGCGGCGTAACCGAACATGGCGATCCGCTCGTCGATTTCGGACGGCGGAATTTGGCCTTGAAACAGCTTGTGCAGGAAAAAGATGCGCACCTGCTGGCTGTGCTGATGGAGCTCCGTTCGCATTTTCGCGTTGGTGGCGAACAGCTCTCGGATGTGCTCGTCGATGACCTGGAGCTCGTTTTTCTTCATCGCCTGCGTTTCCGGCAGACGTTCGGCGATCTGCTGTAAAATGCGCCGTACCGGCGAATACACCCTGCGGCTGCCGAGCCAAACGAGCAGCACGCTCGCGGCGGCGATGCCGAGGCAGAGATACAGCGTAAACCAGCCGATCGAGCGCGCTTCCTTCGTAAACTCTTCCATTTCCGTAAAGGAAGCGTACGTCCACCCGTTAAAATCCGACCGGACGTACGTCACGGAAATGTCGCCGCGGTCGGACGACGTCCGGAATTGCCCCGATGCAGCGGTAAACCGTTCCAAGTCGCGGTCACCGATCAGGTTCCCCTCCGAGACGTGCAGCCCGAGGAAGGCCGGATCCGGATGCAGCACGATCCGGAAATTGCGATCGAACGCGATCGCTTGGCTGGACGTCAGCGCAATGTCCATCATTTCGGCCAAGCTGCAGTTCGGGATCGTCGCGACGGCGACCCCGCGGTTGCCGGACGTATGCAGGGGCATCTTTTTCACGAGCGCGACCGTATAGGGACAGCCGTAGCTCTGCGTGTCGCTCGAATCGAATTCGTCGGTGTGGAGCATGACCCAATTCGTGGCGCCTTCCAGCTCCATCAAGCGGAGCAACGTATCGCGCGACGCGTAAGTGTCGAACGCGAACAGTCCGCGGTTGTTGATGACCCAATCGGAAGCCGCGTTCGCCAAAATCACGTCGGTGACGCGAGTGTCGGGCGATTGCAGCAGATTCAACTCTTCTTTTAACTGGTTGTACAGCTGGAAATCGGTATAGGATAATGTCCGGTACAGCGCATCCTGCACTTGATTCGTGTTGACGATGTAATTCAGCGTGTAATCCACGGTGCGGAGCACCTGCTCTACGTTCCCGTTCAACTGCTGCATCACTTGGATATTGCTCTCGTTGACTTGCGTTTGTATGGCGTCCGACGATTTCATGTACGAGAAAAACCCGAGCGCGAGAATCGGCAGGAAGCTGATGGCGAAACCGAACAATACCAAGTTGGTATAGAGACTGAATTTTTTCAAGAAGCGTCCGCCACCTTATCGATCGATTGGAATTATTGTAAAAGAAATCGATTACAAGATTCAACATCGCAGGCATGTACATTTGCGAGGAATATGTCATAATCGATTATACAGCAAACGAAGCAGGGGGCGAGAACATGTTTTCGAAGCCGATTCGGCGCACCGCGGCCGCGCTTGCCGCGCTCGCGCTCTCGACGGGCTGCGCGGCGCAGGGCGGGGCATCGCACGGCGCTTCTTCGTCCGCGGCCGCGAAGGACGCGGTATCGTTTACGATCATGGCCAATTTGCATACGCCGGTCGTGCCCTCCCCGAAGCTTGAGCTGCTGCTCGAGGAGAAGACGGGGGCCCGAATTACGTTTCAGTGGGCGCCGGACGGGAGCTACGAGGAGAAGTTCAACGCCTCGTTCACGACGGATACGCTGCCCGAGGCCGTCTTTTTGAAGAACGCAGCCATGATGAATCTCGTCGCCGATCCGATCCGCAACGGCTTGTTTTGGGAAGTCGGGCCGTATTTGGAGCGGTTCCCGAATTTGCGCAAGCTGAACCCTGACGTACTGCGCAATATTGCGGTCGACGGCAAAATTTACGGGTTGTACCAGGAAAGACCGCTGTCTCGACAGGGGATCATTTACCGCAAAGATTGGGCTGACAGACTCGGTCTGAAAGCGCCTACAACGGTCGATGAATTGTATACGATGCTTTATCGTTTCACCTACGACGACCCGGACGGCAACGGCGTCGACGATACGATCGGGCTCACCGACCGCAACGATCTCGTCTACGGCGCGTTCAAGACGATCGCTTCGTATTTGGGGACGCCGAACGGCTGGGGCGAGCGGGAGGGGAAGCTGCTGCCGGAGTTTCTGTTCCCGGAGTACAAGGATACGATGGACTTCTTTCGGAAAATGCATCGGGAAGGCGTCATGAACAAAGATTTCCCCGTGACGTCGAAGGCGGATCAGCAGGAGATGCTGACCTCCGGCAAAGCCGGCGTCTATGTGGGGGCGATGGGCGACGTCATCTCGCTGCAGAAGGAGACCGCGGAGGCGGTGCCCGAAGCGGAATTCGACGTGCACAACCGGATCCAAGGCCCGAAAGGCGAGCGCGTCTGGGCGACGCCGGGCTTCGGCACGGTCGTGATGTTCCCGAAGTCGGCGGTGGAGACGGAAGAGGAGCTGCTGCAGGTGCTCGGCTTCTTCGACCGGCTGATGGACGCGGAGCTCGCGAATCTGCTGCGATGGGGCGTCGAGGGCGAGCATTACGCCGTCCAAGGAGGCAAGGCGGTGCCGATCGACGATTTCGCGAAACTGGATAAGGAAGTGAAAGCGTACCAAGGCATCGAAATCGGCGGACCGAACACGATTCCCGGGCTGCTGGACCCGGATTTCCAATCGCCGGTGAAAGCGAAGGCGGAGCTGCTGACGCGGGACAACGAAACGATGCTCGTGCACAATCCGGCGGAAGCGCTCGAATCGGTCACGTACCATGAACGGGGAGAACGGCTCCAGAAATACATTACCGACGCGACGTACAAATACATTCTCGGCTTGATCGACGAGGCGGGGTTCGACGCGGAAGTGAACCGCTGGCTCGCCGAAGGCGGCCATCTCATGATCGAGGAAATGAACGCAGCCTACAAGGCCGCGTCGAAATAATCGCAGCGCTCGCCGGCGGAAACGCCGGCGGGCGTTTTTGCGTCCGGGGAAGTTTACAACATCAATAATCATTAGATTGGATCTCTCGCGATGCTAGGCGCGGCGCGGCTTCCCGTGTCCGAAAACAGCCGTCGCCGGGAGGCGCTAATCCGCGGATTATGTACGTAATGCCATGCCCCGTTTTATGCTGACCGTGGAAGCCAAACACAACCAAATACATGGCATGGAGGTCAATGCGACATGACAAAAAGAAAAGTCAATACGTTGCTGGCGGCCGTTACGTCGCTGGCGGTACTGGCAGGCTGCGGGGGCAACGCGGCTACGAGTACGGAGCAGCCATCCGGGGGGGCGACCCAAGGTTCCGAGACGGGACAAACGACGAAGCCGGCGGAACCGTTTAAATTTACGATGATGGCGAATCTGCATACGCCGGAGGTGCCGTCGGACCGGATCGAAAAGCTGCTCGAAGAAGCGACGAACACGCAGCTCGAAATTCAATGGGTGCCGGACGGCAGCTACGACGAGAAAATGAACGCGTCGTTCGCAACGGGAACGCTGCCGCAGGCAGTGTACATTAAAAACCAGACGTCGCTCATCATGCTCCGCGACGCGATCCGCAACGGCCAGTTCTGGGAGATCGGGCCGCTGCTCAAGGATTACCCGAACCTGAAAAACTTGGACGAGCAAGTGCTGATGAACACGTCGGTCGACGGCAAGGTGTACGGCATTTACCAAGAGCGTCCGCTCTCGCGTCAAGGCGTCATTTACCGGAAGGACTGGGCGGAGAAGCTGGGTCTCTCCGAGCCGACGAACGTCGACGAATTTTACACGATGCTCGAGAAGTTCACGAAGGAAGACCCGGACGGCAACGGCAAGAACGACACGATCGGCCTGACGGACCGGAACGACCTCGTCTACGGCGCGTTCAAAACGATCGCTTCGTGGTTCGGCACGCCGAACAACTGGGGCGAGCAGGACGGCAAATTGATGCCGGAATTCATGTTCCCGCAATACGTCGAAACGATGAAGTATATCAAGAGCATTCATTCGAACGGATTCATGAACCAGGACTTCCCGGTAACGAGCAAAACGGACCAGCAAAACCTGCTCATCACGGGCAAAGCCGGCGTATACGTCGGATCGATGGCCGACGTGAAGAGCTTGCACGACAAGCTGGTCGAAGTGAACCCGGACGCGCTGCTCGACGTGCATCACAAAGTGACCGGACCGGACGGCAATTACGGCATCTGGGCGATCCCGGGGTACGGCTCCGTCGTGCTGTTCCCGAAATCTTCGGTCAAGACGGAAGAAGAGCTGCGCAACATCCTCGCGTTTTTCGACAAGCTGATGGGCGCGGATTTGGTGAACCTGATCAACTGGGGCGTCGAAGGCGAGCACTACACGCTCCAAGACGGCAAAGTCGTTCCGTCGGACGAAACGGATAAGCTCGAGCGCGAAGTGAAGGCGTACTTGTCGCTGCAGGTCGGCGGTCCGTCCACGATTCCGGGCTACCTGGAAGCGTTGCACAAGCTGCCTTCGAAAGCGAAGTCCGAAGAACTGATCAAGGACAACAACAACTTCTTGATCCACGATCCGGCGGCGGCGCTCGATTCCGCGACGTTCACGCAAGACGGCAACCGTCTGCAGGAGATCATCAAAGACGCAACGTACCGCTTTATCGTCGGCGACATCGACGAAGCCGGCTTCCAAGCGGCCGTCGATAACTGGCTCAAGCAAGGCGGGCAGAAGATCATCGACGAGTTCAACGCTTCGTACGCACAGTCGAAGTAAACCGATTCGCCCTACAGGAGGCTGCCCGGCATCGGCCAGCAGCCTCCCATTTTTCATACGGAAAGGAAGTTAACGCATGGCGAACGCGGCGATCGGCAGGCCGGCCGTCCCGAAAGCGAAGACGGGCGAGTCCAGCCTCCTTCAGAGAATCGTTAAAAATCGGGCCGTGTACATGATGATTTTGCCCGGACTTTTGTTTTTCTGCATCTTTAAGTACATTCCGATGTTCGGACTCGTAATCGCGTTTCAGGATTATCAGCCGTACAACGGTTTTATGAACAGTCCATGGGTCGGACTCAAGCATTTCGAACGGCTGTTCAGCGACCCGATGTTTTTTACGATTTTGCGCAATACGCTTCTGCTGTTTTTCATGAATCTCGTGTTTTATTTTCCGGTGCCGATCATCTTGGCGCTTATGCTGAACGAAGTGCGGCGCGAAGCGTTCAAGCGCGTCGTCCAGACGCTCGTTTATGTGCCTCACTTTATGTCGTGGGTCATCATCGTTTCGATTTCGTTCGTCATGCTGTCCATGGACCGCGGCATCATCAACGAGCTGCTGGTCATGATGGGGTTCGAAAAAATCAATTTCCTCATGAGCAACGAGTGGTTCCGCCCGATGTACGTGCTGCAGGTCATTTGGCGCGAGGCCGGCTGGGGCACGATCATTTACTTGGCCGCGATGGCCGCCATCGATCCGGGCTTGTACGAAGCCGCGCGGATGGACGGCGCGGGGCGTTTCCGGCAAATGTGGCACATCACGCTGCCGTCGATCCGGAGCGTCATCGTCGTCCTGCTCATTCTGAAAATCGGCGACGTGCTGGAGCTCGGCTTCGAGCATATTTACCTGCTGCTCAACTCGATGAACCGCGAGGTCGCGGAAATTTTCGACACGTATGTTTATACGGCGGGTCTGAAACAAGGCCAATTCAGCTTTAGTACGGCCGTCGGATTTTTCAAGTCGTTCGTCGGGCTGCTGCTCGTCATGTTCGCGAACTGGGCGGCGAAGAAGGCCGGCGAAGAAGGCATCTATTAAACGGTACCGGGAGCCGCAATATCGGGAAAAAGGTGGAGTAAACCATGGTGCAAGACAAAACATTCGGAAGCCGCCTCTTCGACGCGGTCAACTATACGCTGCTCGCGCTCGTGGCGCTCGTGACGATTTTGCCTTTCATTCACGTCATCGCCGGATCGTTCACGACGGCAGGGGAGCTGGCGCAAAAGCAATTTGTCCTAATTCCTACGATCTGGTCGCTCAACGCGTATAAGTTCATTTTTTCGACGAACACGCTGTTTAAGGCGCTCGGCGTCTCGATCGGCGTCACCGCTTTGGGTACGCTGTTCAGCATGTTCCTCACGGCGCTTATGGCGTACGGATTGTCCCGCCGCGATTTGGACGGGCGCAACGCCATCATGTTTTTGGTCGTCTTCACGATGCTGTTCAGCGGCGGCATGATCCCGACGTTCCTCGTCGTCAAGTCGATGGGGCTCATCGATACGTATGCCGCGCTCGTCATCCCTACGGCAATCAACGCGTTTAACTTGATCATTATGCGCAACTTCTTCCAGAACTTGCCGGAAGGCTTGGAAGAGTCGGCGAAAATCGACGGCTGCGGCGACTGGGGCATCCTGTTCCGCATCGTCATTCCGCTGTCGATGCCGGCGATCGCAACGATCTCGTTGTTTTACGCGGTCACATATTGGAATACGTATTTGCAAGCGATTCTGTATTTGAACGACGCGGCGAAATGGCCGATTCAAGTCATTCTGCGGCAGATCGTCATTTTGGCGAGCGGCTTGACTGCGGATACGTCCGGCATGGAGGATCTCGTCCGGCCGCCGGAGCAGACGGTAAAGATGGCGGTCATCGTCGTGGCGACGCTGCCGATCCTGCTCGTCTATCCGTTCCTGCAAAAGCATTTCGCCAAAGGCGCGCTGCTCGGTTCGATCAAAGGGTAAGACGGGAGGATGAATCGTTTGCAGCAGCCTGCTTTGTTCGCCCCTATTATCGGCGGCAACTACGCCGATCCGTCCGTCGTGCGCGCGGGCGACGATTATTACATGACGCACTCGTCGTATAAACTGACGCCGGGGCTCGTCATATGGCATTCGCGCGATTTGCTGCACTGGACGCCGGTGTCGGCGGCGCTGACGGACTATCTCGGCGACGTCTGGGCGCCCGACTTCGTCGAGCATGAGGGAACGTATTACATTTACTTCCCGGCGAATCGGTCGAATTGGGTCGTGACGGCGCCCCATCCGACCGGGCCGTGGAGCCGTCCGATCGACCTCGGCATTAAGGGCATCGATCCCGGCCACGCGGTCGGTCCGGACGGGCAGCGGTATTTGCACCTGTCGGGCGGGTACATCGTGCCGCTCGCCGCCGACGGCTTGTCGGTCGCGGGCGAGCCGCGGCATGTGTACGACGGCTGGCGATACCCGGACGACTGGGTCGTCGAGGCGTACAGCTTGGAAGGCCCGAAGGTGACGTACCGGGACGGGTATTATTATTTGACCGTCGCGGTCGGCGGCACCGCCGGCCCGCCAACGAGCCATATGGCGGTATCCTCGCGGTCGCGCACGCCTTGGGGACCGTGGGAGCACTCCCCGTACAATCCGATCGTGCATACGGTTTCCGCCGAGGAGCGCTGGTGGTCGAAGGGACACGGCTCGCTCGTCGAAGGGCCGGACGGGCGTTGGTGGATCGTGTACCACGCCTATCTGAACGGCTTCCATACGCTCGGGCGCCATACGTTGATCGAACCGATCGAATGGACGGAAGACGGATGGTTTCGCACGGCCGGCGTCGAGCCGATCGAGCGGCCGATCGGGCCGCCGTTCGTCGACGACTTCGCGGGGGAGACGCTCGGGCTGCATTGGCAGCGCGAAGGCGGGAAGCGCGAGGAGCGGTTTCGCGCCGCGGACGGCGCACTCGTCGCGGAGGGCGGCGAGGGCGGTTCGCCGCTGCTGTATATGCCGGCGCACGAGCGGTACGAGATCGAGGTCGACGTCGAGACGGAGGGCGAAGCCGAGGGCCGGGTGCTGCTGTACTACAACGACGCCGCCTATTTCGGCATGGGCGTGAGCGGGAGCGGCGTTCGGCATTTCCGCTCGTTCAAAAACTACGCGGCCGTTCCGGGCGGCGGAGGCAAGGCGAGCATTCGCATCCGCAACGACCGCCATATCGTCTCTTTTTATTACCGGTTCGAAGGCGAGCCTTGGCGGAAGTACGACAAGGTGATCGACGCCTCGGGCTTTCACCATAACACGTTCGGCGGATTTTTAAGCTTGCGCGCCGCGCTGGACGCGGTGGACGGGCGGGCGACGTTTCGCCGCTTCGCGTACACAGCATTGGACAACTAAAAGGTGGGGAATCGTCGATGACACAAACATTAGAGCATTTGCTCGCGGACGGGGACCGGCTGTTTCAAGGCTTCTTCGAATGGTTGGATGGACAATACGACGAGGAGAGCGGCGGTTTTTATTACGCGCGCAGCTCGAAGCGGTCCGGCCGGTTTACGCCGGATATCGAATCGACGGCGCAGGCGCTCAACATTATGGACCGATGCGATCTGCTCGAGCGGTGGAGCGAACGCCGCAAGCAGGCGGCGGTCCGCTTCTTTCAGGAGCGGCAGGACGCGGCGACCGGGTTTTTCTACGACGCGGACCCGAATATGCGGCTCGACGGCGTCATGGTCGGCCGGGCGCTCGGCTACAGCTTGAACGCGCTGCGCCGGTTCGGCGCGGCGCCGCTGCACCCGCTGCCGCGTCAGAGCGAGGCGACGCCGGAGTACATGGCGTCCGTCGCCGCCTACGGCGACTGGCTGCGCTCGATCAGCCTGTCCAACAGCTGGCGCGGCTGCGACCTGCTGTCCAGCTCGGCGGCGCATCTGCTGGCGCTGACGCCGGCGGAGCGGGAGCCGTACGTGAACGAGGCGTTCGCGTATTTGGCGTCGATTCAGCATCCGGACAGCGGCTTATGGGGCGAAGGCTCGCGGTACGTGCAAATTTCGGGCACGTTCAAGCTGCACCTGTTCTATCAGCGGTTCGAGGTGCCGATCCCGCGTCAAGACGCGATTTATCGCTCGCTCTTGGAGACGCTGCGAGAGGACGAAGCGTTCGACATGTGCTACGTGCGCAATCCGATCAGCCTGCTCATGTCGATGCGCCCTAGCATCTCCGCCGCGGAAATGCTGGAGATCGCCGAAGTGACGCTCGCGAACATGGCGAAGCTGAAGCGCGACGACGGCGGCTTCTCGCGCGAGATCGATCACTCGCCCCCGGCGCCGAACGTGGCGCAGGTGAAGCCCGGCGAGACGTATCCCGATATGCCGGCGCCCGTCTTGATCGGCCTCGGCGAAGTCGAAGGGGATATGAACGCCGGCACGCAGGCGATCCTCATTCGACATGCGCTGCGCGAGCTCGCCGGTCTGCCGGCCGACCCGCTGCCGGTCGCGGAGCATCTGTTCCGAGATCGGCCGGTCGCCGCCGAATGAGCGGAGCGAACGGCGCGATGTCGAAGCCGCCGGCGCGCACCTCCGGGAAGCTGTCGGCGGAGGCGAAGATTACGCTCTTCAATCACGGCATTTACCAGTTCGGCACCGCGCTGTCGGCGATCCTCGTCAACTTGTATTTATGGCGGCTCACGAACGATTTATGGATTAACGGCGCCTTCAATTTCATCATGCTGTGCGCCGCGCCGCTCTCGAGCATCGTCATCGGCAAAATCGCCAAACAGAAAGACCGCCTGTTCGCGTACCGGGCGGGCATTTTTTCGACGGCGCTCTTTTATTTATTGATCGTGATCGCCCAGGAGCGGATGGTGGATTTTTACATCTTCTTCGCGGTGCTGAAGGGCGTGTCGAATTCGCTCTACTGGCTCGGCCATTTTACGATGATTACCGATGTCACGGACGACGCGAACCGTCACCGATACCTGGGCGTCAACTTGATGATTACGAACGCGGCGATGCTGGCGGGCCCGGCGGCGGCGGGGGTAATTAACGATTTGGCAGGCGGCATGGCCGGCTACACGTATGTGTACGCGCTCGCGTTCCTCATGTTCGCGTACGCTTCGGTCAACAGCCTGAAGATGAAGCCGAAGGCGACGCATCACAAGACGTACTATCTCAAATACGCGTTTGCACTGATGCGCAAGCGCCCCGATTTCACCCGGTCGCTGTGGGGCTGGTTTTTGTTCGGGCTGCCGCAAGGGGTGCTCGCCTACATACCGGCCATTTTGCTGTTCCAGGCGGTGCCGAAGGAATCGTTCGTCAATTATATGAACGTGCTATTTTTGAGCGTGACGATTGTTTCGGGGTACTGGCTGGCGAGGAAGGGGCGATCCGAAAAAAACGGCGCGTATTTAACATATTCGGCGTGGGGGTTTATCGCCGGCGCCGCGCTGCTGTTTTTCGGCGTCAATGTGTGGACGGTCGTTGCGTTCATGATTTTGTTCTCCTTCGTCAAGCCGCTGCAAAACAACGCGTACACCGCTCACTACTATAAGTTAAGCGGCGAGCTGCCGCTCAAAGCGCATTTTCGCGTCGAGGCGGTCGTGCTGCGCGAAGTGTTTACGAACGCCGGGCGCGCCGCGGGCGTCGTCGCGCTGATGGTCACGAACTTGTACGCCGAAGGCGAGGCGCTGACATGGGTGCTGTCCGCGGTCGCGATTTTGCAGTTGTTCATTGCGCGCCTTGCGTCGCCGATGACGGCGGAGCGGGCCGAGGGTAGAAAGGTCAAAGGAGGGGTGGTTTCCAATGAGCAGGCATGACATTATGGCATATGGCGCAGTAGGGGACGGGACGACGGACAATTCGGAGGCGATCGCGAAAGCGTTCGCGGCGTGCCGCGAGGCGGGCGGCGGGACGGTATTCGTGCCGGCGGGCGTCTGGCTGACCGGGCCGATCGAGCTCGCGAGCCGGACGACGCTGGAGCTCGAAGCCGGCGCGACGCTGAAGTTTACGGACCGGTTCGAGGCGTACCCGCCGACGTTCACCCGGTGGTCGGGCTACGAATGCTACGGGCACCGGCCGCTGCTGTACGGGAAAGATTTGGAGCGGGTCGCGATCAAAGGGGAAGGCGTGATCGACGGCCAAGGGGAAGCGTGGTGGAACGCGTACCGCCGTCTGAAGAACGGGGAAACCGAAGGCATCTCGCCGTTCCGGGAGGAGCTGATCGAACGAAACCGTCATCTGTACGAGACGGCGGACAGCACGTTCGCCGAATGGAAGACGCAGTTTTTGCGTCCGGCGCTGCTGCAGCTGATCGACTGCAAGCATGTGCTGCTCGAAGGCGTGACGCTGCAAAACTCCCCGTTCTGGAATACGCATCTGGTGTATTGCGACCAAGTGAAAATTCGCGGCGTTACGTTTTACAATCCGGCGGACACGCCGAACGGCGACGGGCTCGACATCGATTCGTGCACGCATGTGACGGTGTCCGACTGCCATTTCGACGTGGGCGACGACTGCCTTTGCCTGAAATCCGGCATTAACGAGGACGGGCGGCGCGTCGGCCGGCCGACGGAGCATGTGACCGTGGCGAACTGCATCATGCTGCGCGGACACGGCGGCGTCGTCATGGGCAGCGAGACGAGCGGCGATATCCGCGGCGTCGTCGTAACGAACTGCATGTTTCTCGGCACCGACCGCGGCATCCGGATCAAGACGAACCGGGCGCGGGGCGGCGGCGTGAAGGACGTTATGATCAGCAACGTGTTCATGAAGGACGTCCTATGCCCGATCGCGATCAATTCGTTCTACCGGTATGGAGTGAATACGAACGATCCGCTCATGACGACGCCGGAAGCGGTGCCGGTGACCGAGCGGACCCCGGTGATCCGCGGCATTACGATCAGCGACGTGACGGCGAAGAACGCGAAGGCCGCGGCGGCGTTCATTTACGGCCTGCCGGAGATGCCGATCGACGATTTGACGCTTCGCAACGTGACGATCGAAATGACGGAAGATCCGAACGAAGAAGGCGGCGAGCCGGACATGGTGCGGGAGCATCTCGTCATGGCGGGCGAAGGGATGTACTGCAAGCATGTGCGCCATTTGACGCTCCGCGACGTCCGCATCGAGACGCGGCAAGGGCCCGCGGTGCGGCTGGAAGACGTCGAAGGGGAACGGATCGAAGCGGTGACGATGCGGCGCCGCGCAGGGGCGGACGCCGTCGTCCGGGGCGGGGCGGCAGCGCAGATCTGAACGCGGAAAGCGGAATAATAGTCGCAGGCTCGTCCTGTCCGCAGAAAAGCCGGCTGTCGCAAACGGACAGTCCGGCTTTTCGTTTCTTATTTCATATGTTCTTCTTTTGTCCGGTAAAAAAACCAGCAGTCGTTCAACAACCGTATTTGCCGCCGGTCTTTTTTTCGGTATGCGCGCATCAGTTGATTGAGAAGCCATTGCGGCAAGGAAGCCAGCCCCTTTCCTCCGGTTTGCTTCCATATATACGTCGGGCTCCGGGGCGGCGTGCAGGTCCGAGGCGAAGTCGCCGGGTTATTCGTACTCCTCTTCGTACCACTGCTCGAGCTGCGCCTGCAGGGCGCGAATCTCGGTCAGCAGGGAGACGAGCGGATAGCTCTTCTCCTCGACGGAAGCGAACGCATTCTCCAGTTGGTTCATGTATGCCAAACCGCTCGTCACGGCATACCCTTTGTCGACGATTTCGAGTTCGTCGCATTCGGCGACCGCGTGAGGCAGCCCCGGCACGTTCTCGGCCGTCAATTTGCCGATTTCTTTGTGCAGCCGCTGATGGAGCGCGGTCAGCTGGTATGCGTGGGAAGCGGGCATTTCGACGAATTCGAGCCGGCCTTCGTGCAGCAAAATGTGATAACGCATGGTAGGCTTGGACACCGATAGTTTCTCCTTCCGTTCGTTCCGGATATACATTCCTGTTTCTTCTACTTGACAGTGTAGCTTACTCATTCGGTACAATTCAAGAAGGTATGTCGCGGCGGCAGGGGCAGGGAAGGGCGGAAAGCGCGGAGCCGCTCCTAGGGAGCGCCGACAAGCATGTAACGAATGAGGGGTAATACGATGACGGACGAGCAGCTGCAGCAGTGGGTGGAGCGCGTTTCGCTCGAAGCGTTCGGATGGCCGTTCTTGCACAAGGCGACGTTCAACGCGCGGCTGCGGACGACGGGGGGCAGATACTTGCTGCGCTCGCATAATATTGAAATCAATCGAAAACAATACGAAACGTACGGCGCCGAAGAAACGGAGAGCATTATCAAGCACGAGCTCTGCCATTATCATCTGCATTTGCAGCGGCGAGGCTACAAGCATCAAGACGCCGACTTCAAGCAGCTGCTGGCCAAGGTCGGGGGCTCGCGCTACTGTCAAGCGCTGCCGGGGGCGATGCGCCGCCTGCCGATCCGGTACGTGCTGCGCTGCGTCGACTGCGCCATGCAGTATCCGCGCAAGCGGAAGGTCGAAGCGAAGCGGTATCGGTGCGGGAAATGCAGGGGGAAGTTACAACTTCTTCACCTTGACTAGCCTTCCTTAGCCGTGATAAATTAGTGCATGTAACGTTCCCTGATAGCTCAGTTGGTAGAGCACTCGACTGTTAATCGAGTTGTCACAGGTTCGAGTCCTGTTCGGGGAGCCATTTCATCTGGAGAGATACCCAAGTGGCTCAAGGGGACCCTCTGCTAAGGGGTTAGACTGTGTAAACGGTGCGAGGGTTCGAATCCCTCTCTCTCCGCCATACATATTACTCATTAAGCTCCCGTCTCGATTGGAATCGAGGCGGGGGCTTTTGCTTTCTACCGGTATCGATCGACCGACGCACCCTCGGCCGATCGCGTTATCGCTGTGCGAAATTTTTTTGAAAAAACATATTGCGTTTTTGATAGCCGTATGCTAAATTATTTCTTGTCGCCAAAAAACAAAGATTGTCTTGCGAGGCCCGTTGGTCAAGGGGTTAAGACACCTCCCTTTCACGGAGGTAACAGGGGTTCGAATCCCCTACGGGTCACCATGAGCCATTAGCTCAGTCGGTAGAGCACCTGACTTTTAATCAGGGTGTCGAAGGTTCGAGTCCTTCATGGCTCACTTTT